>DZCT01000536.1 GCA_022736535.1 Desulfatirhabdium butyrativorans
CCCGGAATGGTATGCGAAAATCCGGGACGCAAAAGCCGAAGGAAAAGCCGAAGGAGAAGCTCGGGGGAGAGTGATCGGTGAAATTCTGATGGCGCAGCGTCTGCTGAAGCTGTCCCTGCATTCTCAGGAAGAATTGGAGAAAAAAAATCTTGAGGAACTGAAAAAAGCGCTGGCACGGATTGAGGCGGAATTTGCCTCGCATTGAAAAATGAGGAATATTTTTTTTGCCACGAATTTACACGAATTGAACCACGAATTAAAATCACGAATTAAATAATAAAAACACGCCATCTTATTAAATAAAATAGGTCTCTTTCATGTTTTTCTGATTTTTTCTTCGTGCTTTCGCGGTTCAAAATTCGTGTGCTTCAGTTCGGGAAACATTCGTGTGCATTCGTGGCAAAAAAAACCGCACTTACTTCAAAAATCCCTGTATGATCCTGTTCACCGCCTCGTCATAGCTCAATCCCAGGGTCATCAGCTTTACCAACTGCTCATCGGCAATTTTCCCGATAGAGGCTTCGTGGGTCAGTTCAGCATCGGGATGGAAAGCCCTGAGCGCGGGAACGGTTTCATTCACGCCGTTGTCCATGATGATGGCGTCGCATTCAATATGCCCGAAACATTTCGCCCGTGCTTCAAGATTCACATGAAAATCCTGCCGGGAATCGCCCTTGATGACCGACCGGGCAACCATATTTGCCCGGCTTTTATCGCCGGCCAGCACCAGCTCGTTTTTGGATACAGCTTTCTGATTTCCGTCCGTCATCACCCGCTCGGTAATCAGGAGCGAACTTCCGGGTCCCAGATTCGCCTCATTCACCCGGTTCGCCTCGTCAACGCCGCCCAACTGCGTGAGTTCCATTTCCGCATGGGCGTTTTCTTCAAGAAAAACTTTGGTCGTGGGATTCAGAATGCGCCTGCCTTTGCCTTTCCCGATGGCAACGTGCTTTTCCACATATTTGACTCTGGCGTTTTTCTTTACCCGAAATTCATGGATTCCCGAATGCCCTTCGGATTCGGAACTTCCGCAGTGAATGCCGCATCCGGCAATAATCGTAACGTCGGCGTCTTCGCCGATGATGAAAGTGTTGTAAACCACGTCATGCAGCCCGGCTTGGCTCAGAATCACCGGAATGTGAACCGATTCGTTGACCGTTCCGGGCTTGATGCTGATGATAATCCCCGTGCCTTCGGCATTGGTTTCAATATTGATATTGGCAGAAATTTCACGCCCCAGCAGCTTTCCGTTTTTTCGGATATTGTACGCGCCTTTGGGAATGCCTTCCAAATCCGCAACCGATTTCAACAATTCTTTATCTATAACATCGAGCATCGAATTCTCCTTCACACACATCGCTGAAAGTACACAGACTCAGATCGGTCAGCATGGGCAGCGCGCCGTCCAATTTGCCGACATAAGCGATTCTGCCGTCCTTGACGAGAAGCAGCGTGTCTGCGGCTTCCAAAAATGCCTTGTTATGACTGACCACGATGGTGGTGGTGTTATAGTCTTTCTGCTCCCTTTTCAGCAATTCCACCATGGGACCGATGGTCCATAAATCAATGCCCGTGTCCGGTTCGTCATAAATCGCCAGTTTGGGATTCCGTGCAATAGTGGTGGCAAGTTCGATTTTTTTGATTTCACCCCCGGAAAGCTTGGAATCCACAGGTTTGTCCAAAAAATCCATCGAACATATCCCCACCCGTGCGATAATCTGAGCCAATTTGCCTTCGTCGTCGCTTTCTGCGGCAACGGAAAGCAAATCTCTGAACGTCGTGCCTTTGAACCGTGCGGAATGTTGAAAACTGTAAGCAATTCCCAATTTGGCTCGCTCGGTGATGGAAAGATTTGTAATGTCTTTTCCGTCAAAAATCATTGTCCCGGCAGCAGGTTTGTGAATGCCCATAATCAGCTTTGACAATGTACTTTTGCCGCTGCCGTTGGGCCCGGTAATGGCGTAGAATTTTCCCTTTTCAAAGGTGAAACTCAGATTGTGAAGAATCGTCCGTGTAGTTTCACCCTCCTGCGCTTCCGCCAACGGCACGGTAAAGCGAATGTTTTTCAGTTCCAGCATGTTTTAAGCCCCTTAACTCAATAAAATCATTTTTGTTGTTGCCCTGTGTGGTAGAGACGCACGGCCGTGCGTCTCTACGAATGTGAATTGTTGTTGTCCTGTGTGAAATTAAATGCGAATATCCCATGCGCCCATTTTCTCTATCATATTATAATCTGTCATATCACATTTCAAAGGGGTGATGGCAATATATTTTCGGAAAACCGCGCTGCTGTCGCTGTCGCTGTCTTTTTCAAATTCCCGAAAATCCGCCCCCAGCCAATAATATTCCTGATTTCGGGGATCAACTCTTTTTTCAAAATATTCGGAAACAGTTGTGACATCCTGTCTGCATATCTGAATTCCCTCTATTTTTTCCAAAGGCATATCGGGAATATTTACATTCAGGAAAGTTTTGAGGGGCAGGCTGTTTTTCAGGACATGGTCTGCCAATCTTTCCGTAAAAGAAGCCGCCTCATCATAATATTTCGGATGATAACCGGCTATGGAAACCGCCATGGAAGGGATGCCGTGCAGAGCGGCTTCCCTTGCGCCGGCGATGGTTCCGGAATAATTGACGCTGTTGCCCATATTCAATCCGGGATTAATCCCCGAAATAACTAAATCCGGATTGCCCCCCAGCACGACCATAATCCCCAGATTCACGCAGTCCGCGGGTGTTCCGTTCACGGAATATGCCGGATAACCGCCATGCACCTTGATCTGTCTGATGCGAAGCACTTCATTCAGGCTGATGCTGTGCGAAATCGCGCTGCGCTCCCGATCCGGCGCGACAACCGTTACGGAATGTTTTTCGCTAAATTTCCTGTAAATCGCCCAGAGACCTTCCGCATGAACGCCGTCGTCATTTGTCAGAAGAATACGCATAAAATTTAATCCTGTAAAAATAATCCGTTATCTTAAATATCCTGAGATACTGTTTCCTATCATTGACTTTTTGCCCTGTTTTTGAAATGAATAGGTTTTTCCGAGCCGGAACCGTAAAAGGCCCCGGCTGAAAATCGCCTCAAATCGTTTCCGCCCGCTGACGCTCACG
>DZCT01000077.1:0-9580 GCA_022736535.1 Desulfatirhabdium butyrativorans
CTGAAATTGTTTCCGAGTCGGTTCAGGGAACTGCGGTCAGCCGGTCTTTGGCGGAGCGGTCCTCCCAGCAGGCAGCGACAGTGCAGGAAATATCCGCCTCTCTTGAAGAGATGTCTTCAATGACAAAGCAGAATGCTTTTAATGCGACACAGGCGCATGATATTGTCGAAAAGCTGCTCATTCTGGTGCGAAAAACAGACATATTCATGACAGAACTGATGGCTTCCATGTCGGAGATTTCAAAGTCAAGCGAGGAAACTTTCCATATTGTCAAAACCATTGATGAAATTGCCTTTCAGACCAATCTGCTGGCATTGAACGCGGCTGTCGAAGCGGCTCGCGCCGGACAGGCAGGCGCAGGCTTTGCTGTGGTGGCAGACGAGGTTCGGAATCTCGCGCTGCGCTCGGCAAATGCCGCCAAAAACACCTCCAATCTCATCGCCGAGACGGTGACGAAAATAAAAGAGGGCAGCAAAATTACGGCTGATACGATTGAAGCATTCAAAGCGGTTGCTCAGGATGCCTCCGGAATGAAAGAATTGGTTGCGGAAATAGCTTCAGCATCTCACGCGCAGGCAAAAGGAACCGAGCATATCAGCATCGGCATCAATGAAATGGATCAGACAACACAGAAGAACGCCGCGACCGCCGAGGAAGTTGCCTCGTCTTCGTTGCAAATGAATGCCCGCGCCGAACAGATGAAACGAGTGGCAGACGAACTCACATCTTTGGTCGGAGGCGCTTCTTTTTCTCCCAAAGTTTTTTCAGCCCATCCGCAGGGATTTGATAAATATGAATATAGCGTAACGACAGACCGGCGATTATCGGTACGAAAACACAGTTCTTATCCGCTTGAATAAGAAAGGCAGCTCCCCTTCTCTCTTTGCAGAGCGGCGAAGTTCCTGTTCCCGCGCTCTGCGTCAATGCCCTTAAATTCCCCCTTTTTCTGAAGCCGGTACATGATTGATTTCTCGTTCCCGCGCTCAGCGTCCCTATGGTAAAGCGGGTTTGAAACCCGCTTTACGTTCCCGCTCTCCGTGCGGGAACGAGATGCCGGAGAACCTGTCAGTTTATTTCTCCTGTAAAAGTAGGCTTTTCCTACCTTGTCAATACCTTTCCCACCGTATTGACCTGAATCCTTTTTTATGGAATTTAATATAGAAACAATTAAAGGAAAAACAGAAAAGGAGGAAAAAATGAGGGACGTAATGAGAGATCGCTGTCAAAGACAGAAAAGTTCATTCAAATCTCCGAGATATAAGGATCAGAACGACGAGGATTTTCCGCTTATGACCGAACATGCCATTCAACGGAGCGCGCAGCGCAACATTTCCCGTGAAGCGATTTTAGCAGCACTTTATTACGGCACGAAAATTCATCGCACCGGACGGATTTTTTTCACGCTTAGAAAAAAAGATGTCGTAATGATGCCGGAATTGCGTTCATTTGCCGGGACCACCATTCTTGTGGGAAAAGACGGCGCGATTGTGACCGCTTACGCCAATGAGAACTCTTTCAGCGATATTAAGAAAAAATCAAAAAGACGCAGAGCCTGATGAAAAAAAGAAACACGAAAGCACGAAAACAGGGGCAAGCCGAGAGCTTGCCCTTTTTTTATTTCTGTGTTTTTGCAGAAAATAAAATTTCGGCATTCCGGATGAATCATTTTCCTTTTAATTTAATTAGATACAAGAATGTCGCCCCCAAAAGTAGCTTTTTTCCACCCTCTGAATACCTTGCACACCCCATTGATTTATTTTGAACTCTCCCTTATGAATAAGATAAACAGCAAACGGCGGGGGCGTAACCCCGCCCTACCGATTATATTTTTTTTGACAGCGAATCCGTATAAGATGAACTTACAGGAGGAGAAATCCGATGAAAACATTATGCTGCAAATTTTTACTGCTTTTTGCAAAAAAGTATTACCGGATTGAGGTCGAAGACGGCTTCAAATACAGAATCGAATATAAGGTGCTGTTCGGCAACGAATATATTATCCGTAAAACGCTGCCGCCCATATCTTTTGATGACAAAAGGGTGGAACTTCCCTTTGATTTTCCGGCATAAGAGCTGCTTGCGATGTGCATTTTTTTATTTCTGCCCGCTCATCGGAACAATCACTTCTCTGACCGTATCCATAAATGCCTGCAAGGTCGGAGATATCCACTTGTCTTTATGCCAGATCATCAGAATGGCGGCTTCCAGCCGGTCTTCGGCCCAGGGCAGAATCGCCAATTTTTTCTGAGCGATTTCCGCTCTGACCGCAATTTCCGGAATCATGGTGACGCCGATTCCCTCCATCACGCAGCGTTTGATTGTCTCAACGCTGTTCAGCTCTATCATATTTGCCACTTCCACTTTTTCTTCGCTCAATATCTGTTCAAATAGCATCTTATAACTGCAATCGTGTTTGGGCAGCAAAATTGACTGATTTTCCAAATCTCTGATGTGTATGACAGATTTGGCAGCCAGCGGATGCTCCGGGCTTGCCACAATCACAACCGATTCAAATCCCAAGACTTCGGCTGTCAGATGGGACGACTGAATCGAATCCGTCAGCAGAAAGGCCACATCGGTGACGCCGATTTTCAGTTCATGTTGCAACGAATGATACGCGCAGGTGCTGATGTCAAAGCCCACTTTCGGGAAACGGGTTTGAAAGCGGCTTAAAACAGAAGGCAGATAATAAGTTCCGATCTCTGGGGAATGCGGACCGAGATGGAGCCGTGAGGTTCTTTCCAGCCTGAAACTTCCGTGAGCGTTTCCTTTTCAATATCAAGCATTTTCTGAGAATAGCGCATCAGCGTCTCTCCTGCCTGGGTCAGAGCGATGCGTTTGCCGAGCCGTTCAAAAAGCTTCACGCCGAGTTCTTCTTCAAGAAGTTTGATCTGCGCCGATACCGCCGACTGGGAATAGTTCAATATCTCTGCCGCACGATTGAAATTCAGAAGCTGCGCCACGGTTTTGAAAGTTTTAAGCTGACGTAATTCCATTGTTTTCACCTCTGTTCAATTTTTTCGATTATTCCTATCAGAAACTTTTGTTGGACACAATGAAAATAATCGGTTAGGAAGGGAGAAATGAAAATTGAGAAGTGAGAAGTGAGAAGTGAGAAGTGAGAAATAACAGCATCGCAGATGCAAAATATTTGCAGGGAGGAAAGGACAATGACAAAAAAAGAATTTGCAGTTGCACGTTTTAACGAAGGTTTTCGCTGTTCTCAGGCTGTATTGGAGGCGTTTGCGGCGGATTATCATGTTGACCCCATGCTTGCCCGGAAAATCGCCATGCCCCTTGCCGGCGGCTCTGCGCTGGGCGGAGAATGCGGCGCAGTTTCCGGCGCGTTTCTTGTCATCGGTCTCAAGTACGGTGTGACAGATGCACAGGATGCCGAGTCTTTCAGGACTGTGTTTGGAAAAGTCAGGGAGTTTGCAGATAAATTCAGGGCGATTCACGGGGAGATTGACTGCCGGAAACTGATCGGCGTTGATGTGTTCACCGAAGACGGATACAAAGAGTTTGCGGAAAAAAATCTGCATGATACAAAATGTGCGAAGTATGTCGGAGATGCTGTGAAAATATTGGAGGAGATGGGGATGTGAACACCCGATAAACCTGTTCACATTCCAACAGACTCAGTATAGAAGTTGCGCAGTTGAATTTTTTTCTGCTATATCCTACTGCCTCACCCAATTGAATTTGATATGCAGGGATACGCCGCCGGCGTGTCCCTACGGAATATCCGCCCCTCAGAATTAATTTGGTGAGGTACTACCCTCCGCGTCAGAACGGGAAGCCGAACGGTGTAAATCCCGATCAATCTGAAAATTAAGCAGCTCTGACTCCAATCCGAACTTGACATTGTTCCATACAGAATTATGTTTCTTATCAAAGTGTCAATGACACATTATCTGACAAATCACTGAAGCAGCAACCGGCGCTGATATTTTTGCGTCGGCATATATATTAGACTTTATCGGAAATAAGCGGCTGAATTTTTTATTTCTCGCAAAGCACGCAGAGAACGCAAAGGAAAAAAAACTTTTTTATAAAAACTTTCATAAAAACTCTGCGCCCTCTGCGCTCTTTGCGAGAACCTTTTTTTTATTTCTGATAAAGTCTATTCAACACCGTCATCATCTGCGCTTTCTGTAAAACGCCCGGTTTAAAACAGACTCAAACCGTTTCCGTGGCAAAACGATTTGCGTCTGTTTTAAGCCCGGACGTTTTACGGCAGATTTCAGAAGGGCAGTTTATGCCGGTGACAGGGATACAAAGCAGGAGAAAGCACTGACTGATGAATGAAGAAAAAACAAAACAGAATGAGATTGTCGAAACTGAATCTTCCGATACCGAAAGCGATATAAGCGATGATCTTGCGCCGGAGGAATCTTCAGAGGAAAAAGACAGCGGCGGCGGTCTGACAAAAGATTTGGAGACAAAGCTTGAAGCCGCAAAGCAGGAAGCCAAAGACAGTTATGACCGCTTATTGAGAGTTTCCGCCGAATTTGAAAACTACAAAAAGCGGACCGCCCGGGAAGTGGAAAACTTTAAAAAGTTTGCCAATGAATCTTTAATAAAAGAACTGCTTCCGGTGGCGGATAATCTGGAAAGAGCGCTTGAATCTTCCGTTTCCGAAGAAAACACCGCGGGTATTGCAGAAGGCGTCCGTATGACGCTGAAAGAAATTTTCAGAATATTTGAGAAATTCGCTGTCACGCCGATTGAATCTGTGGGAAAGCCTTTTGATCCTGCTTTTCATGAGGCGGTTTCTCAGGAAATATCGGAAGAATACCCTGAAAATACGGTTGTAAGAGAGTTTCACAAAGGCTATATGATTCATGACAGACTGCTGAGAGCTGCAATGGTGCTTGTTTCCAAAACAAAAGCATAAGATTAAAGGACAAAAAGCAAATCGGAAAAGCAGGCGTCAGACTGACGCTTAACATATTCAAGGAGGAAAGAAAGATGAGCAAAGTAATCGGTATAGACCTGGGAACGACAAATTCATGCGTGGCGATTATGGAAGGCGGAGAGCCGAAGGTGATTACCAATCCCGAAGGCGGGCGGACAACGCCCTCGATTGTCGCGTTTTCAAATAACGGCGAACGCTTAGTCGGGCAGATTGCAAAACGTCAGGCAATCACCAATCCTGAAAATACGATTTTTGCGGTCAAACGGCTGATCGGACGCAAATTCAAATCAGCCGAAGTGCAGAAAGATAAGAAAATTCTGCCGTATAAGATCGAAGAAGCAGGCAACGGCGATATTCGTATCAATATTCAGGGAAAACAGTTAAGCCCTGCGGAAATATCTTCATATATACTGGCAAACATCAAACATACGGCAGAGCAGTATCTCGGAGAACCTGTAACAGATGCGGTCATAACCGTTCCGGCATATTTTGACGACAGCCAGCGTCAGGCAACAAAAGACGCGGGCAAAATTGCGGGGCTGAATGTGCTGCGAATCATCAATGAACCCACAGCCGCGTCTTTGGCTTACGGTCTGGACAAGAAAAAAGAAGAAAAGATTGCGGTCTTTGATCTCGGCGGCGGGACCTTTGACATATCCGTACTGGAAATCGGCGAAGGCGTGTTTGAAGTCAAATCCACAAACGGCGACACGCATCTCGGCGGCGAAGATTTTGATCTCCGGCTCATTGATTATCTGGCAGCCGAATTTAAAAAAGATCAGGGAATAGACCTGAGAAGCGACAAAATGGCATTGCAGCGCCTGAAAGAAGCGGCTGAAAAAGCGAAGATGGAACTTTCCACATCCATGGAAACGGACATCAATCTGCCGTTTATCACCGCAGATGCGAGCGGTCCCAAACATCTGAACATGAAAATGAGCCGGGCAAAGCTGGAATCTTTGGTCAGCGATTTGTTAGACAAACTGGAAATGCCCTGTAAAATCGCAATGAAAGATGCCGGCATGACCTCGGATAAGATCAATGAAGTCATTCTGGTGGGCGGCATGACGCGGATGCCGGCGGTTCAGGACAGGGTACGCAAGATTTTCAACAAAGAACCCCACAGGGGCGTGAACCCGGATGAAGTGGTTGCGGTAGGCGCGGCGATTCAGGCAGGCGTTTTGAAGGGCGATGTAAAAGACGTGTTACTGTTAGACGTCACACCGCTGTCTTTGGGAATTGAAACGCTCGGCGGCGTGATGACCCGACTGATTGAGAAAAACACCACCATTCCGACGAGAAAGAGTCAGGTTTTTTCAACGGCTGCCGACAGCCAGCCTGCGGTCTCCATTCATGTGCTTCAGGGCGAGCGGGAAATGGCGGCGGACAACAAGACGCTGGGGCGTTTTGAATTAGTGGGCATTCCGCCCGCGCCCAGAGGCGTGCCTCAGATTGAGGTGACGTTTGATATTGACGCCAACGGCATTGTGAATGTTTCCGCCAAAGATATGGCAACTGCCAAAGAACAGTCCATTCGGATCACGGCATCCAGCGGTCTGTCCAGAAGCGAGATTGAAAAGCTTGTCAAAGATGCGGAACTTCACGCTGAAGAGGACAGAAAGAGGCGGGAATTGGTAGAAGTTCGGAATACGGCAGACGCCATGATTTATCAGACAGAGAAATCGCTCAAAGACCTCGGCAGCAAGGTTGACAGCGCCACAAAAAGCAGTGTGGAAAATGCCGTAGCCAATCTGAAAAAGGCGATGGAAGGAAATGACGAGGCGGAAATCAAACGCCTGAGCGACGAACTGACCCAGACATCGCACAAATTGGCGGAAGCCATGTACAAACAGGCTTCTGCACAGACCGGCGAACAGGCAGGCGCAGACCCCGGCGCAGGCGCGGCGCATCAGGGGGCTTCCAAACACCCTGATGACGATGTGGTGGACGCGGATTTTGAAGAAGTGAAGAAATAGTGGGTTTTCCGGTAAGTTGTTTCCCACAGAGGACACAGAGAAAATAAAAACCACAGAGATCACAGAGAGATTTAAAATAATCCTCTGTGATCTCTGCGGGGAAAACAAAATTTCCCGCAGAGATCACAGAGAAGATAAAAACCGCCTCTGACCCCGCACCCCGAACCCCCTCGCCGGGAAATATTCATCAATGAAAAAACAATTCCGCGCGACGATGAACGATCAGGGGCTTTTCGGCGGCGGCATGGTCGGCGACATGCAGATTCACTGCGTGATCTCATTTGCCAGTCATCAAATAGACAAACAGCGCATGGCAAAAGCGGTCGGACTGACGCTCGCCGCCGAGCCTGTCCTCGGATGCCGCTTTGCTGTCAGCCGATGGCGGATGCTTTGGGAAAGCCGGACAGATTGGCATGATGCTGAATTGTTCAGATGTATGCTGACGCCATCAGAGAATACGGAAGCCGAAATGCTGCGTTTCCTGAGCGAGCCGTCCGATCCCTGCAAAGACCCCTTGGTGCGGGTTCTGCTTCTTCGTTCCGACACCGACAGTCTTTGCATAAAACTGAGTCATGTAGCTGCGGACGCTGCCGGCGTCAAAGATTATGCTTATCTGCTGGCTTCTGTTTACCGGAAACTTGCGGACAATCCCGAATACAGACCGATTCCCCATCTGAACGGCAGCCGAAGTATGCGTCAGATCAGCAGGCAGTTCGGCTTTCTGAAAAAACTCGCTATTCTCCGGCGGACATTCACCGAACTGAAACAATCTGTTTTTCCGAGAAAATACTGCAACTTTCCCTTAATCAAAGGCGACCCGGCAGACCGCAGTTTTGTGATCCGCCGAATTTCTCCTCCGCTCTTCCGCAAAATCAAGATGTCGGGCAGCAGACACGGCGCAACCGTCAACGATGTGCTTCTCACCGCGCTCTGCCGCAGTTTTTTTGATCTGATTCAGCCGGCGCCGGATGTTCCTCTGCGCCTGATCACAACTGCCGATCTCCGGCGTTATCTTCCTTCGGGAAAAGCAGAGGCTGTCTGCAATCTTTCCGGAGTGTTTCATTTAACGATAAAACAGAAACCGGAAGCCGCTTTCAAAGACACGCTGCTTGAGATACACGAACAGATGCGCTTCATCAAAAATGACTTTATCGGGCTTGGAAACCATCCGATTTTTGTCTTACCGTCCCTTGTGTTTCCCGCGTCGCTGAATCTGCGGATAGGAAAATGGATGGCTGAAAAAGTCTCAGATACCCGCAATCACACGCCTCCCGGATTTACAAACATGGGAGCGATTAATGCCAAGCAGCTTGTATTCGGCGATGCAGAAGTGACAGATGCTTTTCTGACTGCGCCGGTGATGTTTTCGCCGCTGCTGCTCATCGGTCTCAGCGGTTTCGGCGAGTCATTGACGATGAGCGTCGGTTTTTCCAACGCCGCGGTCAACAAATCTCTTGTCGAGCGTATTCTCAATCGCATAGAAAACGAACTTCAACAACAGGTTCGGTAGGGCGGGGTTACGCCCCCGCCGTAAATCTATTACAGTTTACAGACATTTCTCGAATACACCCCCCAAAAAAATAATATTCACCGCAATGCTGTTAAAAATATGTTTTTTATCTTGAACATCCTGACAGAATGGTGTAAAAAAAAATTTAAATTAGAAAATGAATATGAGTTATGCAGTTGAAGGGTCTTTTTTCATGCGGCGCGCCCGTGGGAATCGTAAATAAAAAAAACAAATTATTTTTTATGGTTATAAGCAGGAGAACCCTCAGATGAAACATAAAGATCGAAATATTATAACATCTTTTCTCGCAAAGCTGTGCCGGGGCATTGATGCCCTGAACGAATGGATCGGGCGCGGTGTGGCATGGGTGACATTTCTGGTGGTGGTCGTGGTCTTTGCGGATGTGGTCATGCGCTATGCCTTTAAAACCAGCTTTGTCTTTACGCAGGAATTGGAATGGCATCTGTTTTCTTTCATATTTCTTATGGGAGCGGGCTACACACTTTTAAAAGACGGGCATGTGCGGGTGGATATTATTTATCAGCGTCTGAGTCCGAAAGCGCAGGCATGGGTGAATTTTATCGGCGTGCTGCTGTTCCTGCTGCCCGGCTGTTATATGGTCATCGTAACTTCCGTGAGTTTCACTTATACTTCATGGGCGATGATGGAAGGTTCGCCGGACCCCGGAGGCATTCCCTACCGCTTTCTTATCAAATCAGCCATACCCATCGGCTTTGTTCTTATTATGCTTCAGGGAATTTCAATGGGCATTAAGAGTTTTTTCACCATCATCGGGAAGGATTTTGAAAAAAAAGCCGGAAACGGATGATTGTACCATTGAGGGAATTGAGGGAAGTGAGAAGTGAGAATTATATACTTCTGAACCGCCGCATGTCATTCTGAACTCAGTCCCTGTCATTCTGAACTCAGTCCCTGTCATTCTGAACTCAGTGAAGAATCTCGGATTGTCATTCTGAGCGGAGCGAAGAATCTCAGTGATGACAGACTGAGATTCTTCACTGCGTTCAGAATGACAATAAGGATATGCCTTCAGAATGACAATTCTGTCTGTCATCACTGAGATTCTTCACTGCGTTCAGAATGACAACACTGCGTTCAGAATGACAATTGCGTTCAGAATGATATTTCCGATACCAATATTTATAGCCTGAAAGG
>DZCT01000077.1:9680-14519 GCA_022736535.1 Desulfatirhabdium butyrativorans
ATGACAATTGCGTTCAGAATGATATTTCCGATACCAATATTTATAGCCTGAAAGGTTTATTACAATGGAATATTTGCCCGGATGGATGTTTTTGGCGCTGACCGTCTTGCTGATGGCAGGATTTCCTGTCACCTTTACCCTGATGGGGACTGCTCTCTGCTTCGGACTGATCGGCTTCGGATGGGATTTTTTCAACCTTCTGCCGCTACGAATCTGGGGCGTTATGACCAATGTAACCCTGCTGGCAGTGCCGCTGTTTGTTTTCATGGGCGTCATGCTGGAACGTTCAGGTCTGGCAGAAGAACTGCTCGACACGATGGGGCTGCTTTTCGGCAGAATGAAAGGCGGGCTGGCGATTTCCGTAGTGGTGGTGGGCGCGCTGCTGGGCGCATCCACAGGCATTGTCGGTGCCACAGTGGTTACGATGGGACTTCTCGCGGTGCCGACCATGCTCAAGCGGGGCTATCAGAAAGAACTTGCCACCGGTACCGTCGCGGCTTCCGGAACGCTGGGGCAGATTATCCCCCCGAGCGTTGTTCTCGTACTGATCGGCGATATTGTCGGCGTTCCGGTCGGCGATCTTTTCATGGGCGCGGTGCTGCCGGGCATGGTTCTGGTTGCACTTTATATCATTTATATTGTTATCGCGACATTCATCTGGCCCGACTGTGCGCCTGCAATTCCCAAAGAAGAATTGGACGCGTTTACGCCCATGATGCTGTTCAATCGGGTGGGACGGGCGATGTTTCCGCCGCTCTTTCTGATGGTGGCGGTACTGGGTTCTATCTTTTTCGGCATTGCCTCGCCCACAGAAGCCGCCGCAGTCGGCGCAGTCGGTGCAACCATCCTGACCGTTGCCAATCAGAAATTCAGTATGAAAATCCTTCAGGAAGTCATGTATTCCACCATGCAACTGACCTGTATGGTTTTCATCATTCTGGTGGGCGCGGCGGCATTCGGGCTTGTGTTCCGAGGCACGGGAGGCGACACGCTGGTTCGTGAGTTTCTGTCCGGCATTGCCCATACCCACGGCAAATGGTTTGTGCTGGCATTTGTGATGGGACTGATCTTTATCATCGGATTTTTCCTTGATTTTATTGAAATCACTTTTATCCATGTGCCGGTGCTGGCGCCGATTATGATTGAATTCGGTTTTGATCCGCTCTGGTTCTGCATTCTCATTGCTGTCAATCTTCAGACTTCTTTTATGACGCCGCCTTTCGGTTTTTCGCTCTTCTATCTGAAAGCCGTTACGCCGCCTGAAATCACCACCGGACATATTTACAGAGGCATTGTTCCTTTTGTGCTGTTTCAGCTCATCGGCCTGCTGATTGTGGTTTTTTTCCCGATACTGGCGACATGGCTGCCGAAGGCGGTGTTTTCAAAATAACTCATTATATTCGTTACGAGGCTCTGGCGGCAACCTTTTTATCCTGAGATGTGTCACCCTGAGCGAAGGGTCTCAGAGTGAGATTCTCCGTTCCGCTCAGAATGGCACCGGAAAGTTAAATTGACAAAGTAAAAATACATGAATGAAAAAGAGATCAGAAACCTTGGCGAGAAAATCGTTAAGAAAGTAATGAAACGCTGGTACAGGACAGAGAAGGTCGGCAAAGAAGATTTTGAACAGGCTTTAGATCTTATCATTGACAATATATCAAAAAACATCAATATGCCGGCAGAAGCCGTTGCCCGGCATACAGATGCGGTGATTGAAGATTTTGCTGAGGATTACCAAAAATTGCCTGATGAAATGAAAGGGTATGAGGCGGTTGTTTTAACTGTATATATGACTTATATGAAAAAATTAGGGATGTTGTAATATGAAACGGTATTGTTTCATTCGTAATTTTAAACTTTAAAGGAAAGATGAATGATGAAAAAATTGGTCGTGGCATTGCTGTTTTCGGTCATATTTTCTTTGCCGATGAATGCGCTGGCAGAAAAGCTTGTTTTCGGCACTGCTGAGTGGCCGCCTTATGTCTTTACGGAAAATGGACAACCGACAGGAATACACACAGAAGTTGTTCTTGAACTGTGCAAACGGCTCAACATTGAGCCGGAGATTCAGGTGCTGCCGTGGCCGAGGGCATTGGTATATTTGGAAAAAGGAAGAACAGACGCGATCTTTTCCGCCAGACGCACAGAAGAACGGGATAAGTTTATGCTTTGTCCTTCCGAGCCTATTATGATGGAAAAAACGGTTATGATGGCTTTAAAGGGAAGCGGCATAAAAATCAGCAAATTGGATGATCTGAAAGATAAAAATGTCGGCGTGGTCAGGAAATACACATACACTCCTGAATTTGACAGCTATCAGGGAATGAAACAGATCGTCTGCGATAATGATGAGCAATTGGTAAAAATGTTTGCCGCAAAGCGTTTTTTGCTTGCCGCCAGTTCTGACGAAGGTTCCATAAAATACCTCTGCAAAAAAGCCGGCGTCGAGGCGGAAGTGGTCTATGTTCTGAGCGAAACGCCCAGCTACATCGGTTTTTCCAAAGCAAAGGGTGAAGAAAGCAAAGCCCTTGCCGACAAATTCGGCGAAGCCCTGCGGAAATTGAAAGAAGAAGGCTTTGTCGAGAAGGTTCAGAGCAAATATTTTTAAGCACATTCACGGAAAAAACGAGTTGGAAACTCGTTCTACGCAGAGAGTCGGAACAGGAAAAGTATAACTGGTTTCCAACCCGTTTCCCAGCCTTTAATCACCGTGATTTCTTATAAAAAATCCTTGTGGTTCTTATTCAGATTTTATCATTTCCTCTATAACAGAAAAAGGAGCGAATCAGCATGGAACGACGTGAGTTTTTGAAAAAAACAGGTGTGGCAGCGGTTGCCGCAGTTGCCGGTACGACGATAGCAGCGCCGGCAATATGGGCGCAGGGCAAGACTTATCAGTGGAAAATGGTGACCACATGGCCGCCGAATATGCCGGTGCTTCAGGTCGGCGCGGAGCGATTTGCCAAACGGGTGGAAGAGGCGACCAACGGCAGAATCAAAATTCAGGTTTTTGCCGGCGGAGAGCTGGTGCCGCCGATGGGCGTTTTTGATGCAGTCTCTGCCGGAACCGTGCAGGTCGGCAGCGGCGCATCCTATTACTGGGCAGGAAAAGTGCCTGCGGCTCAGTGGTTTTCGTCTGTTCCCTTCGGATTAAATCCCCAGGGCATCAACACATGGTTTTACAGCGCGGGCGGCTTGCAATTGTGGGAAGAAGTGTATGCGCCTTTCAATGTGGTTCCCCGCCCCCAGGGCAACACCGGCGTTCAGATGGGGGGCTGGTTCCGCAAGAAAATGGAAAAGCTTGAAGATTTCAAGGGTCTCAAGATGCGTATTCCCGGACTCGGCGGAAAAGTGGTCAGCAAAGCCGGCGGAACCGTGGTGCTGCTCCCTGCCGGAGAAATTTTCACCTCTCTGGAACGCGGCGTGATTGACGCCACCGAATGGGTGGGTCCCCTTCATGATCTTCGGATGGGGCTTTACAAGGCAGCCCAGTATTATTATTATCCGGGCTGGCATGAACCCGGAACCTGTCTTGAAGTCATCTTCAACAAAAAAGAATATGATGCGCTTCCCAAAGAATTACAGACGATTTTAGATGCAGTGGCAATGGAAACCAATATGTGGAGTCTCAGCGAGTTTGAGGCAAGAAACGGCGAGGCGCTTCAGGAACTGATTACCCAGCATAAAGTGGAACTGGTCAAGTTTCCGGACGAGCTGCTGGACGGTCTGAGAAAACTCGCCAAAGAGACGCTGGAAGAAGAGGCTGCCAAAGACGCTCCGTCCAAAAAAGTTCACGAGGCATTCAAAAAATTCAAGGAACAGATAGGCGTCTGGGGTTCAATATCGGAAAACGCATATTACAATGTGATTGCGGATAAATATTCTCTCAAGGGATAAATTGGAAATAAAAGTTTCTCGCAAAGGCGCAACGTCCGCAGAGAAAGAAAAGCAGATCAAAAAAAGGAGACAGGTTTTATACCGAATCTCTTTTGACTTTATATGATATTCTGCTAAGTTTTTTTCCCACAGAGGACACAGAGGATTTCACAGAGATCACAGAGAAAACGCTGTGATCTCTGTTTCTTCTCTGTGATCTCTGCGGGAAATATTTTTTTTACAGCGTTTTTTCTGCGGTCTGTGAGAGAATATTTTCAACAGAGATTCGGCATCACACAGGTTTTTCTTTGCGCTCTCTGCGGTCTTTGCGAGAAATCTTTTATTATTTTTCGCAAAGTAGAGACGCAAAATCTTGCGTCTCTACGGCTCCGCTCAGAATGACACCTCAACATCACCCGGTTCCGCGCCGGTGCCCAAAAATTGTCCGATATGATAACATATTGATAATAATGTCACCAAAAAAAATCAGGTTCTGATATTTTTTTTGCCATGCTTTATCAGGTTCTCATTCCGGAATCCCACACGCAAAAATTCCGCTCCGCCCATAACACTCCTCCTATGCTTTGGAGAGGGACGCCGATGCCGAGGCGGGTGAGAATACTATTTTATAATAAGAGATTCTTCACTGCGTTCAGAATGACAGGGACAGGGTTTGTCACCTATTCTACACCACTACCACCCCGCCCTACCGAGTTATATTTTTTTGAAAGCGAATTCGTATGAGCTGTGCAACTCATAAATCTGTAAAAAAAAATTCAGAACACAAGAATTTTCCCTTTACAAGAATTTTAAAAGTCTGTAAATATTATCCGATATAAGTTAATTTTTATCAGCGATAAGTTTATAGATTATATAACTTCATAATAATAAAGCCCGATAATGTAAATAAAACGTGAGTTCGATATAAAACTGACTGATTTTCATATAAAAACTTACCGCAAA
>DZCT01000537.1 GCA_022736535.1 Desulfatirhabdium butyrativorans
AGGCTCACCCCGACCTACGGAATTTACGGAATTGTCAGCTTGACGGCATTGACGCAGAGCGTGGGAACGAGAGTAAAATATTTTGTGTTTTCGTGTTCCATACAATCTCAGGAGGAAAAAAATCGTGAAAGAAAAAGTTCAGGAAGTATTGAATAAAATCAGACCTTCGCTTCAGGCAGACGGCGGAGATGTGGAATTTGTTGATGTGACAGACGGCATCGTCAAAGTGCGGCTCAAAGGCGCATGTGCCGGATGTCCCATGTCTCAGATGACGCTTAAAAACGGGATAGAAAAACTCTTGAAAAAAGAGATTCCCCAAGTAAAATCAGTAGAGTCAGCTTAACTATCAGCCGGAGATTCATTTTATGACCATTGCAAAAAAGATTGAAAACATATTGTCCCGGTCTTCATGGGTGCGGAAGATGTTTGAAGAAGGGGCGCGTCTGAAAGCAGAACACGGGGCTGACAAAGTTTATGACTTCAGTTTGGGAAATCCGAACCTTCCGCCCCCGGAAAAATTCAACGAAATACTGAAAGATAAGATTGTCTCCTGCGGACCCGGGGGACACGCCTACATGCCCAATATCGGCTATCCCGAAGCATGTAAAGCGGTGGCGGATTATCTTTCCTCAGAACAGCAGGCGCAAATTACGGAAAAAGAAGTCATTATGACCTGCGGGGCAGCCGGCGCGCTGAATGTCATTCTCAAAGCCATTCTGGATCCGGGCGATGAAGTGCTGGTGCCCGCGCCTTATTTTGTGGAATATGACTTCTATGTTGACAATCACGGGGGCGCGCTGAAACCCGTTCCGACCACGCCGAATTTCAATCTCGACATAGACGCGATTGAATACGCCATCAACAAAAAGACCAAAGCGATTCTCATCAATTCGCCGAACAACCCGACCGGACAGGTTTACTCGGAGGAAAGTCTCAAATTGCTTGCAGAACTTATTGAAAATAAAGGAAAAGAACTGAATCGGACGCTTTATCTGCTGTCCGACGAACCTTACCGCAAAATTGTCTATGACGGTGTAAAAGTTCCCAGCATTTTTGCTTTTTACAATGAAAGCATTCTGGCGTCTTCGTATTCCAAAGATATTTCGATTCCCGGGGAGCGGCTGGGCTTTATCGCGGTGAATCCCAAAGCCGGGTTTAAAAAAGAGCTGATGGCTGCGATGGGGCTTGCGAACCGGATTCTCGGATTTGTCAACGCGCCCGCGCTGATGCAGCGGGTGATTGCCGCCATGCAGGGGATGTGCGTTGACATCTCCGAATACAGGCGGAAAAGGGATTTGCTCTGTGACGGGCTTGCCGCGTGCGGATATGAATTTCTCAAACCTTCGGGCGCGTTTTATCTCTTTCCCAAAACGCCGATTCCCGATGATGTGAAATTTGTCAAAGCGCTTCAGGAAGAACTGATTCTGGCGGTTCCCGGCAGCGGTTTCGGAGGACCGGGGCATTTCAGAATTGCTTACTGTGTGGAAGACAAAACAATTACAAATGCGCTGCCCGGGTTCAAAAAAGTGATGGAAAAATTCAAGTAAAAATTTCAATCTGTTGCATCCTTTGCGCCCTCTGCGTTCTTTGCGAGAGATAAACAAAGGTTTCTCGCAAAGAACGCAAAGAAAAGCCTGAACGATATAATTTTTTGGTAGTGGTGTAGAATAGGTGATGAACCCTCTCACTGTCATTCTGAGCGCAGCGAAGAATCTCTTATTATAACAGTCTATTATAAAAAATGAGATTCTTCGCTGCGCTCAGAATGACACCCTGCGATCACCTCTACTATACCACTACCAATTTTTTTATCTTTCTTTGCGCCCTCTGCGTTCTTTGCGAGAAATAAAAGTTCTCACAAAGGCGCAGAGAACGCAAAGAAACGTCTCTATCTGACAAACACGACGGACAATAAAAAGAGTGTAATATTTCCGATAATATGTATTGTAATAGGCACCATGAGATTTCTTTCTGCTTCATAAGCCGCGGCAAAGAGAACCGCGCCGATGATCTGCGGAAAACCGCCGCTCTGATGGGCAAGCACAAAGAGAGAACTGCTCAGAAAGATTGCCGGAAAAATGCCCCATCTTCTCAGAAAGCCGTAAATAATTCCTCGAAAAAATATTTCTTCCGCCACGGGACCGATGACGCAGCGTAAAATCAGTGATAAAAATATATCGCTGACTGCCTGTTCAGGAAGACGGACGCGTAAAAGTTCCGGAGAGATTTTTCCGAGAAGCCACAGGATGCCTGAGACAAAAAATACAGCCGTTCCGAATACAAAAGACCATAAGATGCCGCTTTTGAAACCCGGAATGATCTGTTTCAGGCTCAGTCCGAGCGAGACCGTATTTCTTTCTGCGGCAAGAAAAATTAAAATAAAAATAAAAATTTGGCATAAACGCAATAAGATTTGTGCTACAGTCGGATTTTTTATAAAGAATGAAAGCGCGAAAATGCCGACGGTTTCAGTCATAAAGACTGCAATGAGAGAGACAAAAAATATTTTTGTTTGAACAAAGTTTTCCAATTTTTACAGTAAACCTGTCATGTCCGATTCAAAAGTAAAACATGAACCACGAAAACCGTAAAGTGATTTTTCAAATCGCTTCTTCCGTGTCCTTCGTGGTTCTCTTTTCCTGTTCCAATCTTTTAAAATAACGTGAGTTCGACATAATTTTTTTTTACCGCAAAGGACGCGGAGGATACGCAGAGTACGCTGTGAATGCGCAATGTCCGAGTTGTTTCCGCTCCGGCAGAGCGGAAATAAAAATTATTGCGCTCTCTGCGGCTTCTCTGCGTCCTTTGCGGTAAGTTTTTATATGAAAATCAGTCAGTTTTATATCGAACTCACGTTAAAATATGCTTATAGTAATCCACTTTTGGTTTTTTGCGGCATATTTTCTGCATGTATGCCGTATTCCGTTTTCGGATATCTGTCTGTGTCCGTCTGTGTGTGTCTGCGGCAAAAAACCAAAATAGGATCAGTATAAATCTGAACTCATTGCTGATTTATGAAAGCGCAAAAGTGGCGGAGGCTATTTTTGAAAAAGTTTCATCGGGCGAAGTGCTGATCTTCGCCCGGAAACCCGTTCTTA
>DZCT01000538.1 GCA_022736535.1 Desulfatirhabdium butyrativorans
TCTTATAAAAGCGGAGCGAAGCGACCGAATTTTATAAAATGGGTCAGCACCTGCTAAAATTTCATTTTAGCACTCCACTCCGGAGTCCGCCTTCCGGAGTGCGTCATCTTATAAAAGCGGAGCGGAGCGACCGAATTTTATAAAATGGGTCAGCACCTGCTAAAATTTCATTTTAGCACTCCACTCCGGAGTCCGCCTTCCGGAGTGCGTCATCTTATAAAAGCGGAGCGGAGCGAATTTCAGCAGTGTAAAAATTTAAAAATGCTGAAATTTCATTTCAGCACTCCGGATCGCCCCTTAACTTAATGGCATTGGGGTCCGCCCTGCCGTCATCTTTTAATGCGAATTAAGAGTTGAAAATTTTAAATCACGTAAAAACAAAGACTTATCGGTTTGAATAAATCGGATATGATTTTCAACTGTCTGATTTTGCAAAGCTGATTTCAACCCTTAATTCGCATTTTTAATTTTTGACAGCGAATTGGTATTACACTGATCGCGGTTTCCGCCCCCCCCCGAACCTCTGACCTCTGACCCCGAACCTTATTTATCCGGATTCTCAGGATTAAGGCGGCGCCAGCATAAAATATTCCCATTCTTCTTCTTCCGCATCCTGAGAATCCTCAGCTAAGGGTTGGCGAAGGTCTTTGCAAGGTCATTGTCAATGACATAGATGCAGACTTCTTTGGCGCCCTGCTCCGAATATCTGTATTTTTTACACAGATTGTTTATCAGGAAGGTGACATCATCCTGAATTCTTTTGTCATAAGTCTTGAAATCCTCAGTGTTGTAATCTTTGATGCCCTTTCGGAAATTCTCATTCTCCAGAAAAGGATCCAGCACCTTTTCTTTCAGGTTATAAACATAGCGTTCATACAGGGACTGATACAGCTTGGTTTTGCTGATATTCATGCCTTCAATCAGGATTTCCCGTGTCAGCGTGTCATAGGTGTAAGACTTCTGTGTTTCTTTCCGAAAAGACACCCGCTGATCTTTTGTGACTTTTGCGCCCAGCAGCCGGTTTTCAATGCTTTCAAAAAAAGCTTCGGTGATTTCCAGTTTGTCGCCCGTGTAGGTGCAGGTCTCCTTCGCGCCGAGATCAAAATTGACGCCGAACAGATAGTTCTGAATATCCTTGGAAATCTGCTCCTCATTGTAATAATACAGGGATTCCTTGACGCTTTGCAGAATCGTGTAGTTGTACATGTGAAGCAGCGACTCCAAAAAACCCTTGGGAATGGACTCGCTGAGGTCTTTGCGGACTTTCGTGAAAAAGTTGCACAGCGTGTTCATGTTGATAAGCCTGTCTTCACGGGCATAAGCAGAATAGAACTCATTGAAAATCTTGATCGCGTCCCGCCCGGAAAAGCCCTTCTGACCTTCGGCTTCGGATTCCGCAATGATCCGGCGGCGCCGTTTTGCCGTAAAACGCTTCTTGTCCTCTTCCGAAAGCCAGGGCGGAATGTAGCCCGTATAAATTTCCATCTTGAGCAGTTGCAGATTCTCATCGCAGTAGCGCGAGTATTTTCTGGGATTTTCAATCCATTCCAGCATTGCCTCGGATTTCGTGTTCATACGGGAGGAGATAATCACCCGGGCAAAATTATGCAACACTTTGGGCAGAAAACTTTCATCAATATGTTTCCCGAAAATATTCCGGTAGATATTCACTTCCGTGCTCAGGTCCAGGACATAAGGAATGCCGATGTATTCGATACGGTCCGAAAAAGACTCTCCCTGAATATTTTTTTTGTCTTCAGGGTTCATCAGCGCCATGAAAAGCGAGGTCACATTTTCCTCAATATCGTCAACCTTGTGAACCCCTTCGCTGATGATGTTGTGGAGTTCTATGAGCCGCTCGATATTGTGGGTTTTGATGTCCATGAGCGCGTAGATGCCGCTGTTGGTTTTCGCATATCGGGAAAAAAGGTATCTCACCTGATTGCTGTCTCTGAGAAGCGCGTTGATCCGTTTCTGAATCATGGGATTGCCCAGCACATTCTCTCTTGAAGGCTTGTCTCCGGGGTTGAACACGCTGATGCCTTCGCCCAGCCGGCGGTTGAACCGAAAAGGTCTTGCATACAGCATCTCAAACACCTTGAGCGGCATTTTCAGCTTTTTCAGCAGCGCGTCATAAAGGGAACTGCATATCGTGCAGGGATTGTCCCGGAAAACCCATTCATATTCCTTTTCAGTGAAAATTTTCCACTTGATTTCAATGTTGGGAAGCAGTTCGTTGAAAAAGTCGCGGCGGTGCTGTTTGGGAATCATCAGAATGGGATGATCGTGGCTCGGACAGGGAATTTCAATATAATTGTCTGTAAAATAAGGAGACGTCTGTTCTTCATACATCTCTTTCTGTTCCAGCGCCGAATGTAGCAGATCATGTTTTTTCAAAAAACCCTCGGGTTCATCCGCCATCATGCCGAAGAGTTTTTCAAATATGGGAGGGGCTTCATGATCTGAGAAACTCCCCAGAACTTTCCGGTCCAAACGCCACACAGCCTCATAGCGCATCCCCGCGTCGGTATTGGCATAGGCTTCAAATTTCATCAGAAGGTTGTTCAGAAATGTACTTTTGCCGCATCCGGGGGGACCGTCGAAAATATAGATTTTATTCTGCTGCGCGCCGCGCTTCAAAGCCTCCACATGACCGATCAGCCGGTTGGCAAACAGTCTGTCTGCAAAAAAGGGATGATCCGAGCCTTCCACAAAAAGATTGTTGCAGTCATAATAAACAAAATTGATGGATTCAGGATCATTGGGATACTCGTCAAGCCCCTCCGAGATGTAATTTTTGATCATGTCGTGAAAGACCTGAAACACATTGCGTATGACAGTCCCGGGATTCTCGGAAAGAATTTTAAGAAATTCTTCATAGGCAATGGTTGACTGCTGATCTTTCTCACTCATGCGGCGATCAAGATGCTGCATTGCATTTCTGATATTTTCCATAAGTTTTCTCCGTAATTGAGAATTGAGAATTGAGAAGTGGGTGTTGTCATTCCGAGCGAAGCGAGGAATCTGAAGATTCCTCGCTTCGCTCGGAATGACAGTGGTATTTCCCAATTCTCAATTCCAAA
>DZCT01000539.1 GCA_022736535.1 Desulfatirhabdium butyrativorans
GGTTACGGACGCGGCACTGTTTTTGTCATGCTGCTGATACTGGCGCTGGCAGCCGGAATCGCAGTCAGGAAGTGCGGGGACAAGGACGGGAAGGACGCCGGCGGAAAGAAAACAGCGGAAACACCGACCGCAGCCGGCAGTAAGAAAGATGCAGATAAAAAAGAAACAGCAGAAAAGGAGACAGTCATGCAGAACATGAAAAAAGAACCTTTTACCAACAGTATCGGGATGAAATTCGTGTACATCCCGCCAGGTACCTTTATGATGGGAAGCCCCGGGACCGAGAAGATGAGGGTTGGCGACGGTCGTGAGAGGCAGCACCGGGTGACGCTGACCCGGGGGTTTTTCATGCAGACGACCCCGGTGACGGAAAAACAGTGGATGTCGGTGATGAAAACAAGGGGGAAGTATAATCTCGGAGACGACTATCCGAGGACGATGGTGTCGTGGAATCAGGCTCGGGAATTCGTTGCGGAACTGAACCGGAAGGAGGGAACCGCTCTGTACCGGCTGCCCACGGAGGCGGAATGGGAATATTCATGCCGGGCCGGGAGCAGTGCGCCGTTCTGCTTCGGCGATGACGAGAGCCGGCTTTCGGAATATGCCTGGTATCGTGAGCATCGGACAGAAAGAGTCGGAGCAGACGGAACAAAGACCCTGATGTCTCCTGTGGGGCTGCTGAAGCCCAACGCATGGGGGCTGTACGACATGCACGGCAATGTGCAGCAATGGTGTCAGGACTCGTACTCAATTCCTTCCGGCGACGATGTTGCGGATCCTGTCTCTGATGACGGAAATCTCCGGGCTGTCCGCGGCTGTTCTTTCTCTTGCGCCTATTTCATCTGCCGGGCGGCATTCCGCGACCATAAACCTAGTGACGGGTACGCCATCGATAGAGGTTTCCGTGTCGCAAGATCGGCGGAATAGTTTTTCCTGTTTTCCTGTTCTGTCTGTGTCATTCCGAGCGCAGCACGCTGTCATTCCGAGCGCAGCGAAGAATCCCGCCGCGGAATGCGGTATGCCCCTTGGCTTCGCTCCAATGGCATTAAGTTAAGCCTGAAAATCCCCCCTTGAGGGGGGGCAGGGGGGTGTTTCCGGCCGGAGAATATTTTCTCCGAACCGCCCGCGGCTGCCCGCGCAGACACCCCCCTGCCCCCCCTCAAGGGGGGATTCGGCGGGACACACATTCTTAATTTAACGGCATTGCGGCTCCGCTCAGGGCTGCGGCTCGGAATGACATTTCCGAATCTCTATGCTTTTTCACTGTTACCGGATTCTTAATAAGGAGACAACAGCATGAAAAAAACCGACTTACTGATGATTCTCAAAGGGATTCTCAAAGGGAGAGGACGGCATAAAAAAAAACGAAATTTTTTATATTATGCGCTCGATATTATTTTTTCGCTGATACTGGTACTGGCGCTGGCAATTTGGATGCTCATGTCCGGGATATTTGGGAGCAAAAAAGATAAACATTCCGGTAAGGAGGAAACAGTTACCGCAGGCGTAGATAAGGATGTGGATAAAAATCAGACAGCAAAAAAGGAGACCGTTATGCAGACCCCGAAAAAAGAATTTTTCACCAAGACCGTCGGGATGCCGGGAACAAACAATAATGAAGGTGTTGAACTCATTATTCAGTCAGGGCATTCCGGCGGAATTACCTGTCTGGCATTAAGCCGGGACGACAAATATGCTCTGTCAGGGAGCCGCGATTGCACCCTGAGGCTGTGGAGAACGGATTCCGGAGCGATGATCCGTTTACTTCTTACAGGACCTTGTGTTCCCGTCGAATGTGTAGCATTCAGTCCCGATGGCAGATATGCCCTTTCCGGATCCGATGTCATACGGCTGTGGGAGGTGGATTCCGGAAAAGAGGTTCTGGTGTTTGAAAAAGACAATACCGTCCATCAGAAAGCCCCGCATCTCCGATACACTTCGGTCGCGTTCAGCCCGGACGGACAACAGGTGCTGGCAGGGATTGACAACAGAGTCGAATTGTATGAAACATTTTCCGGTAAAAAGTTAAAGTCCCGTACTGATTTAAAGGCATCTTCCTTAGCTTTCAGCTCTGACGGAAAGCATGTCATGGTCGGAGGCTATGGCAGCATTGTATTATGGAATCCGGATACGGGAAAAGAAATCCGCTCACCCAGTGTCAATTCCCGCCAAAAGACTGTTTTCAGTTCTGACGGCAAATATGCCGTTAGCGGAGAGAGGCTATGGGATATGACGGATTTGGAAAACAGTATCGCATACGTTTCTTGTTCCACCTTTGACACACCGTTGACTGTCAGTTCGGATAACAAATATGTTTTAATCGAAAATGGTAATATCAGAGTGTATAACCCGCTTTCAGGTAAAAAAATTTCCTCATTTGGCGGACATCGGTCCATAAGATGCGCGGTATTCAGCAGTGACGGAAAATATGTTCTCTCCGGGAGCGAGGATAACACCATAAAATGGTGGGAGGCGGCATCAGGTAAAGAAATCCGCTCATTTCAGGGAAATATCTCAGGACATATCTGTTCCGCGGCGTTCAGCCCGGATGGGAGATATGCCGTGGCCGGCTACGAGAACTCTGCTCTGATGCTGTGGGATGTGAAATCAGGAAAGGGAATCCGCTCATTTCAGGGGCATTTGGGTTCCGTCACTTCGGCAGTATTCAGCGCGGGCGGCAGATACGTTCTATCCGGAGGCGAAGACAAAACCCTGAGGCTGTGGGATACGGATTCAGGGGAACAGCTCCGAAATATAAAAGGATACACGAGCGTATTCAACGCGATGCTGAGTCCCGACGGCAAATACGCCCTCGCCGACAACATGCTCTTTGACATGAATATCGGCAAACTGATCCGTTTTCATGACATGGACTCGGTTTCTATGGAATTCAGCAATACCGGCAAACTGATCCGTTTTCGTGCCATGACCCCGATCCTTTCTCTGGGATTCAGCCCTGACAGCAGATGTGCGATATTGGCGGCTGACGGTGTTCTGTTGGTGTGGGATGTCGCATCAGGCAAAGAAATCCGTCGTTATAAAGGACATTCCGCCGATGTGCGCTCTGCCGAGTTCAGTCCTGA
>DZCT01000540.1 GCA_022736535.1 Desulfatirhabdium butyrativorans
TATTTTGAGGAGGTTTTACGATGAAATTTCAAAAGGATTTTAAAGTTATTTTTTTTCTGATCGCAATGCTGCTTTCGGCGAATTTTGCCGCGGCGCAAACTTCTATCACAAAACCCTACAATTTTTCTGCCGGAACAACGGCTTCATCAAGTCAGGTCAATGCCAATTTTGATGCTCTTTATAAGAAAATCAATGAACTCTCCGCCGAGATAGCCAACCTGAAAGCCGGAAGCTTGCCCGCTCCCAATTATGACAGCGGATGGTTTAACATCAGCAAAAATTCTACAAAAACATTGAGTCATAACATGGGAGCTGCGCCGAAATTAGCTATAATATGGGGGTCTGTTTCAGGCAGCGACACGAACAAATATCTGATGGACGGACATTTTTCAGACGCCAGCGGGACTATTGGATGTTGGCTGAGAAAAATCACAGCGACTTCTTGTGAAGTAGCATCGGGTACTTACGCTGCCGCTTCCAATATAAATGTCGGAAATACCGGAAACACTTCTACATACATAAAAGTTCTGATGTGGAAATAAAGCAGCCGGTTAGGGCGGGTATGGAAATGCCCGCCGCTCTCGAACTTGTCTGAATTGTGATTGTATCTGTTCGTGGCTGAAAAAAAAATTGCCACGAACAGACACGAATTTTTTCACGAACATAAGCACACGAATTTTTTTAACACGAAATTGCGAAAAACACGAAAGAAATTTGGTAGTGATGCAGAAGAGGTGATGAACCCTGTCCCTGTCATTCTGAGCCGAAGCCCTGAAAGCAGTGAAGGGTCAGCGAAGAATCCCCGTACTGTCACCCTGAGCGTAGCGAAGGGTCTCAGTGTCAGAAAGAGATTCTTCGCTGCGCTCAGAATGACACACTTCGCTCAGAATGACACTTCCGAATCACCTGCTTCTGTACCGCTACCGAAATTCGGTATTATCTCAGTTCCGCCGCCGCCTCCAACTCAAAGCGGCTGAATTTTGCCACGGGCGGACATTGATTTACGCTTGACATATAAAGCCTTATAAAATAGAATTTATACAATTTACATTGTGTGCAATTTTTCCCCACAGAGATCACAGAGAATTGTTTAAAAACTCTGTGTCCTCTGCGGTCTTTTCTTCTCCGTGTCCTCTGCGGGAAAAAAATTGATACGGAATCAGAGAAAAAATTAAAACAATCGGAGCGGGACATACCCTAATGACATCATTATTTCTGATATTTAACCACAAACTCACTCCTGAACAGGAAAATGATGCAAAAATTTCTTTGGGAGCAGACCGCATGGTTGAAATGCCTTCGCATCTCAAAGAATTATGGCGGCAGATTCCGCCGGATTCGGCTCAACTGAGCGATTATTTAAGGCATTTTAAAGACTGGCTTCATGCCGGGTCTGCAAAAGATGATTATGCGCTGATTCAGGGTGATTTCGGAGCATGTTTTATCATGGTGAATTTTGCCTTTGAAATCGGGCTGATTCCGGTTTACGCCACAACCCGGCGTGAAGCCGTTGAAGAAAGCCTGACAGACGGAACTATAAAATTGACGCATCAGTTCAGGCATCAGCGATTCAGAAAATATGAATTTGTGGCAGCGGTGTAGAATAGGTGATGAACCCTCTCACTGTCATTCTGAGCGCAGCGAAAAATCTCTTATTATAACAGCCTATTATAAAAAATGAGATTCTTCGCTGACCCTTCGCTCCGCTCATGGCGGCTCAGAATGACACCCCGAAATCACCTCTTCTGCACCGCTGCCGAATTTGTTTTTAAGGAGGAATTTATATGAGAAATGTATTGAAATTTTTTATTGTAATTTACGGGCTTATGTGTCTGTCATCAGCATTTGTCGAAGCATTTGCCGATATGCTGCCGGAAGGCGGCGTGATGCCGGAAATCAGTCTGACCGCGCCGGAACTGCCGGAACACAGAACTTATCTCGGTCTTGCAGAACAGGGCAGGTTTGACATATCTCAGATAAAAGCCGACGTGCTGATTATTCAGATTTTCAGCATGTACTGTCCCCATTGTCAGAGAGAAGCCCCTTCTGTAAACAGTCTGCATCAGCGGATTGAAAATGACAGGAATTTGAAAGATAAAGTCAGAATGATCGGCATCGGCGTCGGAAATTCCGATTTTGAGGTAAATTTTTTCAGAAAAACGTATCATGTGCTGTTTCCGCTCTTTTCGGACCCCGATTTTTCCATTCACAAAAAAGTCGGCGAGGTCAGAACGCCTTATTTTATCTGTATAAAAAGCAATAAGGATCAGACGCATCGCATCTTTTATTCAAAGCTCGGGCCTGTGGGAGACGCAGATGCTTTTCTGAATCTGATTTCTCAGCAGCTTCGATCAAAATAAGGAGGTTTTGAGATGAAAAGGATTTACAGTATCAGCTTTGTGCTGACAGCCGTGATGATTTTTCAGGCATATCCTGCTTTTGCACGCTCGGAGGCATTCAGGGATGATATTTACAGTCTGGGAGAATTGAAGCCTACAGACAGTGTTCTGAAGGTGAAGACCGGAGACTCCGCTCCGGATTTTACGCTTCCTTCCGTATCGGGTGAAAAAATTTCTCTGAGCGACTTCAAAGAAAAAAAGAATGTGGTGCTGTCTTTTGTTCCCGCGGCATGGACGCCGGTTTGTTCGGATCAGTGGCCCGGGTATCATCTTGCAAAAGCTGTTTTCGAGGAAAATGAGGCGGTTCTGCTGGGAATTACAACGGACAATGTTCCCACGCTGTTTGCATGGACAAATCAGATGGGGAAGTTATGGTTTCCGGTGCTGTCCGATTTCTGGCTCCACGGCGCAACGGCTGACAAATACGGGGTGCTTCGTTCCGACGGCATGAGCGAAAGAGCCTTGTTTGTCATTGATAAAAAAGGCATCATACAATATATAGAGATTTCAGATATTAATATGAGACCGAAATTGGAATCGCTCGCGGCGGCATTGGAGAAAGTGGGTAAAAAAACAGAGTAATACCAATTCGCTTTCAAAAAAAATAACTCGGTAGGGCGGGGTTAGGCCCCAATGGCATTAAGTTAAGAGAAAAATGTAGGTCGGGGTGAGCCTGCGAACCC
>DZCT01000541.1 GCA_022736535.1 Desulfatirhabdium butyrativorans
CTGTCAAGCACTGTTTCCGATTTTGAAAAAGATGCCATGAACACCAACAAAAAGGGGTAGTGGTGTAGAAGAGGTGATTTCGGGGCGTCATTCTGAGCGGAGCGAAGAATCTCATTTTTTATAATACGCTGTTATGATAAGAGATTCTTCGCTCCGCTCAGAATGACAGTGAGAGGGTTCATCACCTATTCTACACCACTACCCAAAAAGGAACTCCGATACAGCATCTTGCAACGGGATGTTGACACGAATCAGAAACTTTATGACACTCTGCTGGCAAAAATAAAAGAATCCAATATAGAAGAAACGCTTGACGCTTCCAACATCCGCTTGGACGAAGAAGCTGTCACGCCTTTGAATCCTGTGAAACCCAAGAAAATGCTCAATTTCATCCTGAGCCTCATTTTCGGGCTGATGACAGGGGTGGGATTTGCTTTTTTACGGGAGTATTTGGACAGAACCGTGCGTACCGAAGAAGATGTCCGAAGATACCTCGGCATTCCGGTGCTTTCTGTGATTCCCGAAGCGGATAAGGGAAAGAGCAAAATAAAGCCTGCATATTTTTTAAAAGGGAAAAAGAAAGAACAGTATGTGTTTAAGCAGTTATTTTTGGAAAATTATCAGATCAAATCCAGTTTTGCCGAAGCATACCGCACCCTTCGCACCAATATTTATTTCTCTTTTATGGAAAAGCCTTTTCAGTCGCTGGTGATTACCAGCGCGGGGGAAGGTGATGGAAAAACCAGCACGGTCGCCAATCTGGCTTATATCATCTCCCAAACCGGAAAATCGGTTCTGATGATTGACGCGGATATGCGCAAGCCCATGTTGAGCCGTCTGATTGAGAGTGAAAAATCGCCCGGGCTCACGGGGCTGATTTCCGAAATTATCGGCGCTGAGATAAGGAAAGGTTCGCTGGATGATTTCAGCATCAGCGACCTTTTCAGACTGCTCGGACTGCAAAAAAAGACGGGTCTTCTGCAATTATTTGATAAAAAAGAAAAAGTGGAAATCTTTTTTCTCAAGGGAAAAGCGATTCATCTGAACTGGCCCAACAGACCCGAGGAGAAAAAACTGGCTGCGCTTTTACTCAAAGAGGGCGTGATTGAGAAAGAACATGCTGAAATCGCGCTTGACCGCCAGAAGTATTCCGAAGAAAAACTGGGTCTCATTCTTCTCAATATGGGACTGCTGAAAGAGGATAAGCTCAAAGCTTATCTTGCAATTCAGATGATGGAAGGACTTCGCATTGCCTTGCAGATGAAAACAGGTTCTTATGCTTTTACGCCTCTGCCTGAAACTGATTTTGAAAAATCCTTATTTTATCCGGTTGAACTGCACCATCTGTATAAACAGATATTTGTAGGTGAAGAACATCTTCCTTTTTTTCAGAAAAAAACAGAGTCTGTGATTCTGAAAACCGGGGTTGAGAATCTTTTTCTGATGCCCAGCGGTTTTATTCCGCCCAACCCTTCGGAATTGTTAGGCTCGGAGCAGACGGCTTTTTTAATATCCTATTTGAAAAAAAGATTTGATGTGCTGATCATTGACACGCCGCCTGTGATGCCTGCCACAGACGCGCTGCTGGCAGCTTCCTATACCGACGGCGTGGCAATGGTCATAAGAGGCGGACTCATCAATCGGGAAATGCTGAAAAGAACGGTTGAACAGCTTAGGGGGGCGCGGGCAAATGTGGTGGGCGTCGCGCTCAACCGCATAGATGTGAAAAAAGAGGGATATTATAAATATTACAACAAATACTATCCCACCTATTACGGCGAAAAGAACTGATGCGGGCAGAATTGCTTGCAGAATGCGATTCGGCTCGCGTTACGCCCTGAGCGCGCTCATTCTTCTGATTGCCTTAGCTGCGGCATATCCGCTTTGCTGCCGTCTGAGGGCTGAAATTTATGTCTGCAAAGCCGAGAATTTTTTTAAGAAAGGGGATTACAGACAGGCTGAAATCTCCCTGAAAACAGCCGCGGACTGGCAGCCGGATGATGACAGGATTCAGAAAGAAATGGGAAAAGTGTATCTCAGGCGGGGTGAATCCTATCCGAATCCCGGAGAAAAAGCATTCTTTCTGATACAAAAATCAAAAGATTGTTATCTCAGGGCGAGACAGCTCAATCCGCTTGATGCTGAAACCGCGTATGAACTTGCAAGGGCGGAAACTTATCTGGAGTTTCTGTATCCGAAACTTTACCCTGAAGCGAAGGAGAATCCCTATCATCCCCTTCCTTACTTTGAAGAAGCTGTCCGCCTGAAACCCAACGGTATTCTCTATCATTACGGGCGGGTGCTTTATCTGAGTCAAAAAAAACAGGAAGCAGATTTGCTCAAAGCGGTCCGCAGTCTCTGCCGGAATTATCCGCCGGTTTACGCTTATCTGAAAAAAGAAGCTTTCTGCTGGTCCGAGACGGTCGGAACAGCGTGCGAACAGGGGCTTGAGGATGCTGTCAGAGAAGATATTATGCCCAGAGATGTCCGCATGATGACTGCTTTGATAAAAGCCGACCGGAAAGACTGGGCTTCTGCCGTTTCCTATTACGAATCGGCGCTCGGGTTTAAGACTTATGAAAATCATGCCGGAAATTACATCACGTTGGGAAGATTTTATTTAAAGAAGGGGGAGCCTGAAACTGCGGAAAAGCATCTCTTTCATGCCTTGAAACTGTCTGAATCCAAAGAAAAAACCATGGAGCAGATTTACAGCTTTTACAGAGATGAGGGACAGGCTGAAAAATTCTGTCCTTTTTATCAGCAGGCGCGGCAGTGTTTTGCCCTTTCTTCCCGAACAGATATATTGGCTGCCCGCTCTTTGGCGGATGTGAAGCAATACCGCGAAGCGCGGGAAATTCTGACAGAACTGAATCAAAACAATGCGGATGCAGAAGTTTACTACCGGCTGGCATGTATTTCGGAAGCGGAAAAAGACTGGGAACGTATGGACATCGAGATTCAGAAAGCAACGGTGCTGGACCCCAAAAACAGCCGTTATTATATGAAATTTGCGGAAGTTCTCACACGTTTAAATCATCTCGCTGAGGCTGAAAAAGCAGCCGATGCCGCGAT
>DZCT01000542.1 GCA_022736535.1 Desulfatirhabdium butyrativorans
GCATGATTAAAGGATTTGCATGATTGCTGTTCTGCGTCCTTGCTGAAATTTCATTTCAGATTGCCCAGTTTGTAATTTTAAGCCCTTTGATTTTCTGAAAATGTTTTATATTATTGGAAACAAGCGTTAAACGGTGAACAAATGCACAGGAGGCAATGATCAGATCAAAATCATCCAACGGCGTACCTTTCTTTTCCAAACGAGCCTTGAGTATCCCAAATAATTTTAACGTCTTTATATCCAATTGAATCATTTCAAAAGACTGTTCCAGTTTTTTTATTTTTGCCAGATTGCCGGCAACCTTCCGGGATTTATATGCACCGTAATAAAGCTCCATCAATGTGATAATGCTGATTTTCATCGGGCTGTGATAATGCCTTAACAGATTTTCCTTTACGGCTACGACTCCCTTCATGCTGTAAATAACGGTGTCAGTGTCAAGCAGATACATCAGAATCCGTTCCTTAACCGCGCCGAATTTTTTCTTCCCTGTTTTATTTCCGAAACAATCTCTTCCGCATCTCTGTCATCTTCCCATGAGCCGCAGAGGTCTAATAAAACCTGAGCAGAAGTTTTTGTCAATTCTCTTTTTTCAGATATATCTTCGAGAAAAGTAACAAGCACTTTTTTCTTTTCTTTAAACGGAACAATTTCTGACAGTTCTATATTTTTACCGTTGTAAATTCCCTCTACGGTCAGCATATAAGCCTCCTTATTCGGAAAAACTCTGATGAGATTTAAGCCTCTCAGTATTTTCGGATAACAATATTCTTTTAAAGAATACGATATTAAAGCATAAAAAATGTTTATATTAAATAGTTGGGGATGTCAAGTGAAATTTTAACCCTGATTCGCATGATTAAAGAATTTTCCTGATTGCTGTTCTGCCTGCCCGGGCCGATTCTGCCAAATTCATCAACTCTGAAAGCAAGACAGAAATCCTTCAATCCTTTAATCAGGTGAATCAGGGTTCAGACAGTTGAATCAGGGTACGGACAGGCGAATCGCCGTTCAGACAAAATATCTTTTAAGTATCGCAAAAATTTCAAGCGGATGATATTTGTGAGAGAGAATATGTTTTCATTATCGGCTCCTCCTTATCTTACTGACGGGAATGAAACTCCCTTCTTTCGTGCTTCCGTGTTAAAAAAAATTCGTGTCCTTCTTTTCGTGAAAAAATTCGTGTCCATTCGTGGCTAAAAAATTTGCGACGCTCATATCAGCCCGAAATTCTTCAGACTGTCTTTGAAGAAAAAAGCGGCAAAAATCAGCAGCATCACACCGAGCAGCCGGATCGTATAAATGTAATTCCTGCTTTTGAGAAAAAAGCGGGATTTCCCGATGATGACAGCTATCAGTATTTTTGAACCCACGAGCAGCAGATAAAACCCGCCGAGAAAGAGCAGCACCGAAGCAATGCCGACATTCATCGCCTTCATCACAGTGGGAGAGCCGATGGAAATCCAGAACAGATAAGGACTCGGATTCAGAAAATTTGCGATAACGCCTTTTTTCAAAGACTGGGCTTTTGCCTTGTCTGTATCAGCAATATTTGCGCCGTTGAAACACAGGCTTTCATAACCGAGATAAACGAGAAATACTGCCCCGCAGAGAAAAATGAAGCCGATCACCGGCGGCAGATTCGAGACGCGGGAAAGCAGAAATACTGCCGCGAGGCTGATGGGCAGGTCGGTCATAAAAGGCGCAAGCGCCACTTTGACGCCTGCTGTGACGCCGTGTTTCAGCGTCTCGGAAATCACCAGCGTGAGCAGAGGACCCGGCGACAAACCCGCGCTGAGTCCGAAAACAATTCCTGAAAATAGAAAGGTCAGTTCTGATGTCATCATATTTGCCCTCTCGTTCCCACGCTCCGCGTCAACGGCATTAAGTCAAGAGAAAAATGTAGGTCGGGGTGAGCCTGCGAACCCCGACATCATCCGGCATTTGTTGGGGTTCGCAGGCTCACCCCAACCTACGGAATTTACGGAATTGTCAGCTTGACGGCATTGACGCTCCGCGTGGGAACGAGAAATTACTTACCGGACTGTCTGAAATCCTTTTGAATAGTAATCTTTCAATGCGCCGTCTGCTTCCTGTACGACAATAAGACATTCCACATGATCAAGTTTTTCTGTTACTTCAATGCCTTTTTCATGCCCCAGAACCATCAGGGCAGTTGCAAGTCCGTCCGCCAGCGTGCAGTTGTCAGCGATGACAGATGCGCTGACCACACGGTTTGTTACCGGATAACCTGTTGTCGGGTCTAATATGTGAGAATAGCGTTTTCCATCGGCTTCAAAAAAGATTCTGTAATCTCCGCTGGTTGCCAATGCTTTGTTGTGAAGCGGAACGACTTTGTAAACTGCATCGAGCGCGGCATTTTTCTGAGGCGTATTAACGCCGACGCGCCAAGGTTTGCCGTCTTTTCGGAATCCCGAAGCATAAACTTCCCCGCCGATCTCCACAAGAAAATCTGCAAACCCGCTTTTTTCAATCACTTCCGCAATCTGATCCACGCCGAATCCTTTGGCAATTGAGGCAAGATCAAGCGATATGGAAGCGTTTTTCTTTCTGAGGTATTTTTCCTCTGAAATTTCAATCTGATCAAAACCGACATCTGCCAAAAGCTTCTGAATTTCCTCCGGATTCGGAACAGCATCTTCTTTTTTCTCCGCGCTTCCAAAGCCCCAGAGATTCACCAACGGATTTACCGTGCCGTCCCATGCGCGGTTTGTGAGTTCATACAGATGCCTTGCGACAACCATGACTTGCAGAAAATCATCCGAGATGTGGAATTTCTCATCCGTGCTTTTCAGCGCGTTGAATCGGCTGATTTCGCTGTCTTTCATATAGGTTGACATGCTTCGGTTGATTTCTTTCAGCCGTTTGTCAATCTTATCCTGAAGCCCTGCCATGTTCTGAAAAAAATCGCTGACCACCGTGATGTGATATGTTGTTCCCATCGTCTTTCCGGAGATCAGGGTTTCTTTTTTTCCGCACCCCGCAGCCAATACGAGAATGCAGATGAAGACTATTGTTTTCAAATGGTTATTCATATTTTATATCAT
>DZCT01000543.1 GCA_022736535.1 Desulfatirhabdium butyrativorans
GCCTATGACGCATTGCGTCATAGTCTGAACCCTGATTCACCTGATTAAAGGATTTTCCTGATTTGTGTCAGACCCTGAATCTTCGACGTAGGGGCACGCCGGCGGCGTGCCCCTACAAACGACAATCCTGAAAATCCCAGTTCGGACATTGTGCGGCATCTACAGGGATTGTGTTTAAGCAGGGATTTCAATAATATGTAAAGGAGAAGAATAATGAAAAATAAGATAATATCAATAGCTTTAATCGTAGCGGCATGTTTTGCAGACATGATATTTCTGACTCCCGTATCCGCATCTTTTCCGGGTCAGGAAAAAATTGTCAATCCGAGCCTTCTTGACCGGTCTGCCAAAGGTTCTGTCAGCGTCATTGTTACGCTGAAAGGATATAAGGAATTTAAAGATTTCAACTTTCAAGGCAGCAGAACACAGTTCAAAGCGGTTCAGACAAAAGTGGCAAATCTTCAGGAGAAAGTGATCTCTGAAATGGGAACCCGCATGACAAAGCCGAAGATACGTCTTAAAAATCTTCCCATCTTCAGTACAAGCGTATTCAAAGACGGACTGAAATCGCTGGCAGCAATGGATGATGTCGTTTTTATTGAAGAAGACAGGATTCAGGAACTGCACACGGCTCAGGGAATTCCGCTGATGAATCCGGGGGATTTTCGCAGTTCTTACGGCGGCGCAGGGGTGGCGATTGCGATTGTGGATTCCGGCGTCAATTACAAGCATCCTGCGCTCGGAGGCGGGGGCTTTCCCAACGCCAAAGTCATCGGCGGTTATGATTTCGGAGATAATGACAGCGACCCGATGGACAGTGTGGGACACGGTACCGCCTGTTCAGCTCTTGCAGCAGGAACCGATACCGGAACAGGTGCTTATATCGGCGGCGTCGCGCCTGAGGCAAAGATTTACGCATTGAAAATCATGCAGGAGGGCGTAGGAATTCCGACTTCTGCGATTCTGTCCGCATGGGATTGGTGCATAAGCCATCAGTATGACGACCCTGAACATCCGATTATGATTGTATCAGCCAGTCTCGGCACCCCCATGTATCATTGGAGCGATTACTGCGATTCTGATGCCCCGGGACCTGCTCTTGTAGTGGGAAATCTCAAAGCAAACGGAATCGCCCTGTTTGTCTCTTCCGGTAATGAGGGACAGCCCAACGGTATCAGCTTTTCCGCGTGTCTTCTGAATACCATTGCTGTGGGCGCGGTATATGACAACGATATCGGAAGTCAGGATTACGGAACGCTCTGTCAGGATTCCGCCACAAAAGCGGATCAGGTGATATGTTATTCCAATTCGGCAAATATCCTTGACCTCCTTGCGCCCTCTGCATGTGCATACAGCGCGGGCTATCCGGGAACCGGATATGAGGAATGTTTTAACGGCACTTCGGCTGCCTGTCCTTATGCCGCGGGGGCTGCGGCAGTGATTCAGAGTTATGCCAAGAAAAAAACCGGCAAATTTTTAAGCGTTGACAAACTCAGAAGGCTGATGAAAGATAAAGGCGATCCGATTCGGGACAGGAAATCGGGAATTACAACCCCGAGAGTCAATATTTCCAAAAGCATCGAAGCCTTAGGTGCAGGAGAAGGAGCAAGGGAAGACAGCGGAGGCAGTTCTGTTCCTTTGGATGAATTACGAAATATTCTGAAGGACGCCATACGTCAATAAGGCAGGGGGCATGTCGGCGACATGCCCCTATAATCCGTTTTTTAACAATAATACAAAGGAGTTGAGGCATGAAGCACAAAAAATGTTTGAAATGTGTGTCGGCAGTTATGGGGATATTTCTTTTCATCACGATATTTTTTTCCGTGACGCTGTGCGGCGCGCAGGAATACCGTACCATCAAAAGAAATAAGGATTTGTTGCACAGCTCCGGGCAGATCGGAAAATACACCGCCCTGATTATCGGCATCAACGACTATGAAGACGAGGACATCCCGGATCTGAAAACGGCTGTTTCGGATGCGGAGGCAGTGGAGAATATCCTCAGTAACAGGTACGGTTTTCAGGATATCAGGCTGCTGACAGACCGGCACGCGACAAAATCCGCAGTTGTCAAGGCATTCAGAAAGATGATCGGAGAACTCGGGACAGACGACAGCCTGCTCGTCTATTATGCGGGACACGGCGAAATTGACCGGCTGGTGCAGGGAAACGGCTGGTGGGTGCCCGCGGATGCGGAAGCATCCGACATCACCACCTATCTTGACAACTCCACAGTGCAGAATTATCTCAGCGCCATGAAAACCCGGCATGTGCTGCTGATTTCGGATTCCTGCTATTCGGGAACGCTTTTCGGCGAATCCAGAGCCTTGCCGCCGGTCATTGACGATCAGTTCTATCTGGATCTCTACAATGAAAAATCCCGGTGGGGAATGACTTCGGGGAACAAAACGCCGGTATCGGACAGCGGCTCCGGCGGACACAGCGTCTTTGCCTATCAGCTTATCAGGGAACTGGAGAAAAACAGAAAGCCCTATCTCACGCCGAGAGAGATTTATACGGCTATTGGTCCGGTAATCCGGAACAATTCCGAGCAGATGCCCCTGTGCAGACCCATTAAAATGACCGGAGATGCGGGCGGCGAGTTTATTTTTATTCTTGCCGGCGGAAGCGTGATTGTTGACAAGCCTGAGAGAGACAGCAGCCCCCGTACCGGCTCTCTGCTGGTGGAGACAAAGCCCTCTGGCGCAAAGGTCTATGTGAACGGCGTCAATAAAGGCACATCTCCCGCAGAACTGACCCGGCTGAATCCGGGAACCGTAACGGTTCAGTCTGTTCTCAGCGGATACAGTACCGAGGAGAAAGAGGTTTCCGTAGAAGCAGGAAGAATAAAACAGGTGACGCTGGTGATGGACAGAATACAGGAAGCGGAGCCGGAAGAACCGCAGAAAGGTTCAGGGGAAAAGAAAATTACCAATTCCATCGGCATGGAATTTGTGTATATCCCGCCGGGGAGTTTGAGTTTTATGATGGGAAGCCCTGAAAATGAGCCTGACAGAAGTGATGACGAGAAGCAGCACCGTGTGACGCTGACCAAAGGATTTTAC
>DZCT01000078.1 GCA_022736535.1 Desulfatirhabdium butyrativorans
GTGCGTCGGTTCGTAATGGAACATCAGCTTGCTGTTTTCAAAGAAAATGTTGTAGGTGTAGTACAAATAATCATCCACGACTTTATCATACAGCACATTAATTTCTAACGTGACATTTTCCTTTTGAGACAAGCTTTTTTTCATATCCATAGCAGCTTGCATTTTTCGGATCCCTGACGTTTCCCCCTCTGAGAAATTCCGTATTTCTCTGAAAAACTGCTTTCAGACGGCTTTCAAATCGGTTGAATATCCTGACAAAATTATCGGCGCAGATATTTTCCATTTTCGTTTCAGTCCGTCAGCGAGACACGTTCATGTTCTTTCACATTTCTGTTCATACAATCCTCAATGGCTTTCAGAAGCCTCGTGTTGCCTTTGAAGTCCTCTTTCACCTCCCTTGCAAACTCTTCCCTTTCAACAACAATAACGCCTTCCTCTGTTTTGTCTTTCAGAAAGAACGCTCTGATTTTTGAAAAAAAAGATGACAGTTTCATAGCCTTATCCTCCTTTTGGGATTTTTATTTCAATTTACACTCCTGTTTCACGGTATGCAAGATAAAAATTATGAGCGGAGCCGTCATGGGTCTTCATCTCTCAAATCAGTCCGGTTAGTCAGAATCCGCATCTTCAACCTCGGCAGGCGTCATGGTCAGCAGTGCAATGATTTTAAGATTCTTTTCCTCATCCAGTATCTCATCAAGCCTGTCCCAGAGCATATCCTGACGCTCTATCTGTGATTTTCCGCAAAAACTCTCGGAAACAACAAAACCGCCCACCTTTCCTTCGGGTGTCACACTGATTTCAACGGTCGGATTTTTCAGCCCTATGTCTGACAGAATCATCTCTAATTCTTCTTTGAAGTCCATCGTCTCACTCCCAGATTTATGATTTCAGCAGCATTATTGATTATCGTGTCGGAATTCGGTTTCAATATCTCTCCCCTGATATCCCTGTCCAAGCTTAACCGCCTGAACTCCGAAGTCAGTCTCGCATGAGAGGCGAACCGGTAATTATTTTTCCAACGCGCCCACACATCTCCCATCTGCACCGACAGCTTTTTCCGATCCTTCGGACGGATGAATTCGGCTATGCCGCTTTCTTTGAGAAGATTTCCCAGGTCATGGCGGCTTTCAAAAACCGGGGTCTCCCTTATTTTATAGGCAAGCAGCAGACATTCGACAGCAACACCCGCAAGATAAATCGCCGCCGGATAACGCCGCTGTTTATGAAGTCTCCTTGCCGAGACAATCTGTTCCTGGGCCGCCTGAAGATAATGTTCGGGTCTGAATTTCATATTCGGGCATCCTGCTTACAGCAAATCGGAGGCGGTGTCATTGCAAGATTCAGTATGCCCGGTGTCCGGCAGCCCGCCTGCGAAAGACATGCCGCACAGGCGCAGCGCCGTGAACATTGCGAAAACGAAAGTTTGAGTTGTTTTTTTCATTGCTTGTTTCCTCCTTGTTTAAAATTATTCATCAGAATCTGCGTCTTCCGCTTCGGCAGGCGTCATTGTCAGCAAGCCTACGATTTTCAGCCGTTTCTCTTCATCCAGCATTTTGTCCAATCTCTCCCAGAGCATGTTCTGACGCTCGATATGCGACATTCCTGAGAATGTCTCGGAGATAACAAATTCGCCGAACCTTCCTGCGGGCGTCATGTCAATCTCCAGTATCGGATTTTCAAGCCCTATCCGGGACAATATGCTTTCCAGCTCTTGCCTGAATTCCATCGTCTTACTCCTATATTGATTATTTCAAGGGCATTGCGAACAGCGGCATCGGAATTCGGCTTCAGAATATCACCTCTGATGCCGCTGTCAAGTTTTAACCTTCTGAATTCCGATGACAGTCTGCTGTATGAAGCAAAGCGGTAATTGTTCTTCCAGCGGGACCACACTTCTCCCAGAAGCGCGGGATAGTTTCATCAGTTCCTTATGACGGATAAAATCAGCCATTCCGCTCTCTTTCAGAAGCTTCCTGAGATCATGTCTGCTTTCAAATTCAGGTTCTCGTCTTGTTTTGTATGCGAGCAGCAGGCATTCCACCGCAACCCCCGCAAAATAAACCGCCTCCGGATAATGCTGTTCATTATGAAGCTTTCTTGCAGCGTCTATCCGCTCATAAGCAGCTTCAAGATAATGTTCGGGTCTGAATCTCATATTCGGGTATCCTGCCCGCAGAAATCTTCGCCCGGCGTGGGGCAGGCAATTTCGGCGGTGTCATTGTAATACCGAATCTCTATTGACTTTATATGATACTTTTTCCCACAGAGTTCACAGAGTTTTAAAATTCTCTGTGTCCTCTGTGGTTTTTTCACGCTCTGTGCCCTCTGTTGGAAAGAAAATTAGAGCATACTTTCAATAGAGATTTGGTATAACACTTGGTCTGCCCGGTGTCCGGCAGCCCGCCTGCGAAAGACATTCCGCACAGACACAGCGCCATGAACATTGCGAAAACGAGGGTTTTTGTCAGTTTTGCCATTGGTTGTTTTCTCCTTGTCATTGTTCGGGTTATGATTTTCGTAGGGGCATGTCGGCGACATGCCCTTGTTTACTAAGTTCACAGCAAAACATGAAATCCTTCCTGGGTAAAATGTCTGTCATGAGTCAGAACCTCAGTCAGTCCGTAATCACGCATCACATTTATGGAAATGCAGTCAGTCAGGCTGTAACCTTTATCAGAACGGGCTCCAAGCCCGAAATCAGTGTATCCCGTGTGTGCGGCACCGTTTCGACATAAGGGTCTTTCAGAATTTCATAAAGCAGATCTGCAATTGTTTTCCTTATCTCCGAACCGTAGGCGCAGAAAAAGTTGGCAACTTCAATCAGAACGGATTCCGTGGTCACACTCTGAAAGGGTTCTGAAACAAGTTTTACTTCAACGGCTTTCTCATGCCACTGGTCTTTCGGGTTAATCATTGCAATCCAGTAAAGCGTATCAACGAATATTGTCCTCATTTTTTAGGAGTCCCGTAGAGATAATGGTCATGCTGTTCAGCCCCGTCTGCCGGAATATTTTCCCACTTTTCCGCAGGCACACTGCCGGTATGTTTATAAATTTTATCCCATATTGTTTCATGCCGGATATTTTTTTTCATCAATTTCTGAATAAATTTGATTACCTGCTCCTGCTGTTCCGGCAACAACATTTTCAAGTCTCTGATAATCATATTTTCGCTGTCTGAGAGCATTGTATATTCTCCTTATCCTGACAAAATTATCGGCGCAGATATTCTCCATTTTCATTTCAGTCCGTCAGAGAAACATATTAGACCTCTTTCAAAAGTCAAGTTTTATCCAATAAAATCAAGTGAGCAACTCCCACTTTTGAAAGAGGTTTATTCATGTTTTTTCGCTTTCCGGTTCATCCCCTCTTCTATAGCTTTCAGAAGAGCCGTGTTGCCTTTGAATTTCTCCTTCATCTCCCGTGCAAATTCTTCTCTCTCGACAACGACAACCCCCTCTTCCTGTCTTCTGAACATCGCTCTGATTTTTGAAAAAAAAGATGGGAGTTTCAAAGCCTTATCCTCTTTTTTGAATTTTTTATTTCAAATTATACTCCTGTTTCCCGGTATGCAAGATAAAAATCATAATTATACCGAATCTCTATTGAAAGCATTCTCTCATTTTGTTTCCCGCAGAGGACACAGAGTTGGAAAAAACCGCAGAGGACACAGAGAATTTTTTAAAAACTCTGTGTTCTCCGTGGGCTTTTCTTCTCTGTGATCTCTGTGGGAAACCCCTCCGGGGAAAAAATATCATATAAAGTCAAAAGAGATTCGGTATTACGCCCCGACATCAATGTCGGGGCTGAAAGCGAAAGTACCCTGAAGGCAGGAAATCAAGCCGGCTTAAGCCTGCTTTCGCTTTCAGAGGGGCGATTGATCTCTCGTCGCTTGTTTTTCCGATTTTCATCAATAACGCTTTATGATCCGAACATTTTCGCAAAACCAAATCGGCAGAGACAAGGCTGAAATCACGGTTTCCTCAGTCAAAAAATCACAAATCCCCCCTTGAGGGGGGCGCAGGGGGGTGTCTGCCGGAAACATTCCTCCTATCCCCGTGTAGAGACATCCTACCTGCCCCCCTTCAAAGGGGGAGTTTCTATTTTTTTTATTTCCTGTCTCTGTTCCCAACTTGTTAATCTCTCTGATTAAATCTTCTGCATCGGGAATTTCTTCTGCAATCATTAAACGCTTTGACTCGCGTACAGTCGTTAATGTCCGTATCAGATCATGTTCAGGCACGTAGTAATTGTTGCCGAGACAGATAGAAGCGTAGTCTTCTTTTTTCCATTGCCCGCCGTGATACAAGGAAATACCCTCCGCCGGAATTTTTCTTTTTCGGAGCGCATCTATCCGGGCTGTATCTGTTCCCGTGAAATTGGCGACAATGACAGGCGGTGTTATCACTGTTTTTGAGGGACGCCGATTCTGGCTGAACACCCGCCGGGGTTTCATCAATTTTCTGTCATTATAAATGCTGATGATTTTGTCTTCGATTTCCGAGGAATCCGTATCCGAAGAAAATTGACTCACTGCCTTCAGACAATAATTATTTTCGAGATTTTTCAGCGTCTTTTCTATGACCGCAAAAGTGATGTTTTCTCCGAAAAACACACCGAGGTAAAACATAATAAATCCTGTAAAATAAGCCCTGTAGCTCTCGTTCCCGCGCTCTGCGCTGGAATGCAGCCCGGACGCACAGCGTCCGAACAGTAAAACGGGTTTCAAACCCGTTCTACGTTCCCACGCAGATTAAGGGCGGATGCCTGAAAATCTCCCATCGAGGGGGGCAGGGGGGTGTCCGCGCCGGACGCGGCAGCTCCGGTGAAATCTTCCGGCGCCGGAAACACCCCCCTGCCCCCCTCAAGGGGGGATTGCGGCTTAACTTAATGCCGTTGACGCAGAGCGTGGGAACGAGACAATCCTGTAAAAAAAAACGCTTCCCTCTGGTTCAGAGAAAAGCGTTTTTATTCTATAAAGGTTCTCGCAAAGGCGCAGAGACCGCAAAGAGATAATAAGCAGGACAGACCGGCACCGTGCCCCTGCTGTTTTTTTTATAAAAAAGCTCTTCTTTGCGCTCTTTGCGTCTTTGCGAGAAACAAAACACGGGACTTTTTTTCAGTGATGGTCGTCGTGGTGGTGATGTCCGCCGCTTCCGATACCGGCGGTGTCGGCAATGGCCTTGATAAGGCAATATGTCATCCCCAACCCTATGATTGTCAGGGCATACCACAGACCGCCCATGAAAACGATGTGCGACATGTCCCAAACCCATTCAAATATAAACGGAAACATGAAACCTCCTGTAAGGGTGAGAGGTCAGGGGTCAGAGGTGAGAGGTAAGCCCCCTCTGACCCCTAACCCCTTACCTCTGACCTTCAATCTATCGGATTGAGTTCTTTTTCCTGCGGAAATATCGGCAGATAACGATGCGACAGACCGATCAGGATCACGCCGTAAGCAACCGGAAGAACCGTGGTTGCGATTTCCTGCCAGCTCGGAAAATACATATACCAACTGTCAAAAGGCATCACCGGCACTGCCATGACCTGAAGCACCATGACCCAGCGATTCAGGGAAACGCCGATCACTGCCAGTATCACCGCCAGCAGCAATGCGGTCTTGCTTTTACGGCCGCTTTCGGTAATCAGAATCAGCGCAGGCAGTACACCGCAGATGATGACTTCCAGCACCAAAATCCAGGGACCGTAAAAAGGATTGTTCGAGTAGAAATCCAGCAGCCAGAAGCCTTTGCTCGGGGCTGTAACCGATGCCCAGTACCACGTATCAAGAATCTTTGCAATGATGTAAGTCGCCAGCATCCAGCCTGAAATCTTTGCCAGCAGTTCGATCACATTGTCTTTGACCAATTTCTTTTGGGTCACTTTTTCCGTAATCTTCGTGATCAGAATCGTAAAACAGGGACCGCAGGCAGCCGCCGACCATGTAAAAAGGAAGAAAGTCCAGGGCCAGATAAATACGCCTTCCCTGTATCCAAAAGGTCTGCCGAAAAGCACGCCGGAAACACCTCCCAGAGAACCCTGATGGAAAAAGGAAAGAAATGCGCCGGTTGCCGCAAACACTGCCATAATTTCGTGCATGTTGTGGCTGAGATTGTGGAAGAACGGCACTCTGTCCAACTGGCGGTTTTCCAGAATCAGGGGCAGATATTCAATGGTCAGCACGCCGAAATAGCAGCTCAGACAGAATGCCACTTCCGTCAGCATGGAATGAACATTCGCGTGCCAGAAAATAAACCATCCCCGCAAGGGCTGTCCGATGTCAATGGCAAGGATCAGCAATGCGGAACTGTAGCAGATAAAGCCGATCAGCACGGCATAGTTGATGATGTTTTTCAGTTCGTCTTTTCCGATGATATATCTCAGAAATCCGGTGAAAAATGCGCCGCCGCCCAGGGCAATCACCGCAAGGTCCGCCCATATCCACAACGCGAATCCGTAATAATCATTCATGTTGGTCTGGTTCAGTCCCTTGATCCAGCACAGCAGCATGGCAAAAACACCCCAGAGCAGCACCGCGCCGACCACCCCCAGAAAAATAAGAAATTTTGCGGGAGAACAGCGCTTCACGCCTTCGGGAATCAATGCGGAATCCATAATGTCTTACTCCTCTTGCAGGTAAGAGGTAAGAGGTAAGAGGTTATGCACTTTTTAACCTGCTGCCTTCTACCTGCTACCTGTCCTCGTTTCAATTTTTCTCAGATTTACCCTCTTGCCGAAGATAGTTATCCCCTGCCAGCCGTACCCATTCCCGTGAAGAGATATAATAAACTTTGGGATTCGTTCCCAGCCGTTCCAGCAGACGGAACGCGTTGGGATTCTTTTTCAGTTCATGCACGGCGTGTTCGGGATTGTTCAGATCGCCGAAGGTGATTGCCCCGGCAGGACATGCCTGCGTACACGCGGTCTGATATTCCTGCTCCTCTATTTCCCGTCTGTCTTCGTAATAGGCTTTTTCCTTTGCCAGTTGGTATCGGTGATAGCAGAAACTGCATTTTTCCACAATACCTCTCATACGGACAGACACATTCGGATTCAGAGATTTTTCCATGCCCTCGGGCCAGACCGGATCCCACCAGTTGAAATACCGGGCATGGTATGGGCAGGCTGCCATGCAGTAACGGCATCCGAAACACCGGGTATAAATCTGGCTGACAATGCCGGTTTCATGGCTGTAATCGGTGGCGGTCGCCGGGCAGACCGATACGCAGGGAGAATGACCGTGTTCGCCCTCGCAGTGCATACAGGGTCTGGGCAGGTAGCAGAAATCCGCATCGGGAAAAGATTTGCCGTTGGTCAGCTTATACACCCGCATCCATGTGATGCTGTCAAGCTTGTTGGTCTCGTCAGCCTTGAAAGGCACGTTATTTTCCGCCATGCAGGCCACCATACAGGATCCGCATCCGGTGCATTTATCCAGATCAATGACCATTCCGAACTTTTTGGCTTTATTATGTTCTTTGTTCATCAAAAACCCCTTTGGAAGTAGGGGCGCGCCGACAGCGCACCCTCCGGAGTGCTAAAATGAAATTTTAGCAAAGTCAAGCGAGTTTAAAACTCGCTCTACAGCAAAATTCAGTAAAACGGGTTTTAAACCCGTTCTACAGCAAAAATTTCTTCTTTTAATAAAATGACGCACTCCGGATTTAACTTTTTCCATTTTCTGTCATATTGATACGTTGCTCAGTTTTGCCCGGATTCCCCATACCGCATCAAGACCGGAACCGGCATCTTCCGCAGGTCCGATCAGTTCGTTACAGTTGACGCCCTTTCCGGCAAGATATTTGTCATAAGCGGTATGCCCCAGTCCTCTGGGAACGGCAATCACGCCGGGCATGATTTCTTCGGAAAGATGCACCCGGACCTTTGCCGATCCTTTGGGCGTTGTCAGCATGACAGAACGGCCCTCCTTGAGAGAAAGCGAATCGCCGCACGCACTTTTGGGATTGACCGCGACAAGCATTTCATTTTTCTTGAGAACCGTATCCGGAACCGTTTTGGTGAGAAAAGGCGTGTTTCCGATAAAACCGTTGGCGAGCCGTATGGAATCATAAGGCATCAGCACAAAGGGATACTGTTTTTCATCGCCTTCGGCAGACACGGTCTTGCACTCCTGCGTGAAAAACTGAAGCGGCGCTTCGATGTTTTCCTCTGCGGCGACAAAGCACTTTTCATTCAGAATTTCCCACTTGTCGCCCAAAGTTTCTTTAAGACATGCCTCATAGCTTTCCCAGGGGAAAGCCGCGGCGATCTTGTCTCCCAGCGCTTTTGCCAGCGCAATCACCGCATCTCCCGTATGTTTGGTGTCAAACTGCGGTTTTATCACGGGTTTTGAAAGACCGATAACCGGCTTTGAAAGTCCGGCGAATGTCGGAACGTCTTCAAGTCTTTCAAGACAGGCATGGTTCGGAAGAATGATGTCGGCATTCTGCGCGCTTTCGTCCATGTATGAAGAAAAACTCACCACAAAGGGAATTTTGGCAAACGCCTTTTTCACCGCCTGTGTGTCCGAAAGCGTATAACAGGGATTGGCTTCGGAAATCAGCAGCGCCTGCACCGGAGATGCGCCTTCTGCCGTCAGAATCGCCTGCGGCAGCCGGTTGAGCAGGGATTTTGCATGAGGATAGGTTTCGCTCCCCGCGCCGTCAATTCTCGGAGACGCCGTTCCTTTCTGCGCGATTTCATCTAATTCCGGCTCTGTCCATGCGATGTATTTGGGTTCGGGAATGATCTGCACGCCGCCGGCTTTGTTGATATTGCCTGCCAGCATGTTCAACGCGTGAACCGCCATAAATTCATACTGACTGCCTGGGGTGCGTCCCTGTCCCCGTCCGCACAAGGCGATGGGGCTTGCTGCTGCTGCAAATTCCTTTGCCAGCGATTCAACCGTTTCTTTTTGAATGCCTGTCGCCGCCGCAATGTTTTCCGGAGCATAATTGTCCGCTACCCATTTTTTGAAATCTTCAAAACCGGCTGCGCCGTCGCAGGCTTCTTTTTTATACAGACCGTCCCTCAGCATGACATGAGCGATTCCCAGCGCCAGCACGCCTTCGGAACCGGGACGCGCCGGAATCCACTTTGCAGCTTTGGCAGCAGTGTTGGATTTGTTGGACTCGATCTGTACGACTTTTATTTTTTTATCCTGCCATGCGCTGTTTGCTTTGAACATCCGAACCGGCGATCCCCAGCCTTCGATGATGCCGCTGCCGAAGCTCAGGACAAAATCGGCGTTTTCCACATCAAAGCCCGGACACGCGTCAATGCCGTGCATCTGTTTGAGCGTGACCGCGTAGGCGTCCTGCATGGTGGGTACGGACATAAAATTGGGAGAGCCGTAAGCCGTGAGCAGGCGTTTCAGCAACTGAGGCACGGTGCCGCCAGCCGAACCCGATATGCAGGCAACAGTATGGGATTTGCCTTCGGCGCGCAGCGCGCCGAGTTTTTCCGCCGCTTCTGCCAAAGCCTCATCCCATGAGATTTTTTTGAATTTGCCCTGTCCTCTTTCACCCACGCGTTTGAGCGGCGTTTTCACACGGGTCGGTCCGTAGAGCAGTTGAAGCCCGGAAAGACCGAGAATACATATCCCGCCGTCATTTACGGGATGACCCTTCATTCCCTCTATTTTGACAGCCCTGTCGTTCACCTTGCGCACAGACAGACCGCATCCGCCGGGGCAGAGTGTGCAGACAGAATTGACATAACTGACATCTCCCCGTTCCGGTTTGGGCGTCCAGGGCCAGTTCTGCGTCCATATCGAAAGGTCATCTGTCAGTTTCCACGGCAGGGGAGACAGGGCTGTTCCCGCTGCGCCCCCGACGATAAATGATCCGATTGACAAGAATGTTCTTCTGGAGACTTTCATAATGTGCTTTTATCCTTTTGGAAATCAGCCGCAGACCCACGCAGACCTGCACAGACAAAAAAAATTTATTTTTATATGTCTGTGTAAGTCTGTGTGAGTCTGCGGCTATATTTCAAATTTCCCAACCTTTTATTTATGGCATACAAAACATGCGCCTTTTCCTGTCTGTACACTGGACTGATTGACGCCTTTTTTCACATGGCATTCGGAACAGTCATCCATTTTCATCCGATCATAAGTATTTGTTTTTATACCTGAAATGTTTTTCCCCCAGATGTCCCGGCTGTAACCTGTGATCCGGTTTTCTTCATAGACCTTCAGGCTTGAGGATTCGCCGATGTGACCGTGGCAGGTGACGCAATCCATTCCGCCGGCTTTGACATGCGCGACGTGAGAGAAAAATACGCACTCCGGCTGTTTGGCGTAAATGAACCAGGGAACTTCCCTGCCCGGCTTGACATACTGCTCCACAAACACCGCCTCATCTTTGCTTTGTCCCTGAACTTCCTCATGGCAGCCGATACATTGTTCAAGTTTCGGAACACCCGAATAGGTGCCGTCTTCACGGAAGAAATGGCAGCTTTCGCATCCTTCGTCCACCAGCCCTATATGGAGTTCATGGTTAAAATCTATGGGCTGATTTTTCTGGGAATAGAGAAGCTTGGGAAAAGCCACCCATCCCACAATGAGACTTGCCACCAACCCCAGAAGGAAAAACAGGATTGCAAATCCCCCTGCACCGTCGCCGACCTCTGTAGAAACCTCTTTTTTTTGATCCACTGATGTGCTCATAAAAACTCCGTTCGCATAGTCGCCAAAAAAAAATTTAAACCCGAAAATGTGATGTGCAGCTTTTTTTTAACCGCAAAGGACGCAAAGAAGGCGCAAAGGACACAAGAGCTTGTGAATCTTATGTAGGTTGCTGCCCACCGCTGCTTTGCAGTAAAATTTTTTAAAAACCGCAAAAGACATAAAGGACATAACACATTGCAACTTTTGTGCCTCTTTGCTTTTATTAAAATGACATTAAAACGGCTTTGCGTCCTCTGCGTACTCCTTTGCGTCCTTTGCGTTAAAAATAAAAACCTGCACACATCTTAATTTAAAACAAATGTTACTTCCGCCCCTTGACAAAATATAATTGAAGTTCTGTTTACACAGCGCGCCGGTTTTTGTCAAGACCATTTTTTATAAAATCAGATTTATAAAATCATACCAATAGGAATTACGCAGTTGAATTTTTTCGCCCTGCGATCTCGTTCCCACGCTCCGCGTGGGAATGCAGCCCGGACGCTCCGCGTCCCTGTTCCGGAGTGACGTTCCCACGCGGAGCATGGGAACGAGGTCAACTGCGTAACTCATAACCAATTCGTTTTCAAAAACAGTGTTCTCCGTAAAACCGCTTTACGGTCTGAAAAGACCGGTCTTTGAAAGCGAATTGGTATCATATTATAAAATCAGATCATTGTCCGTAGCTATGCAGCCCAGGCAGCAGGTTTACCCCGAAATAGGTAAACAGCACAGCCATAAATCCGATAACGGAAAGATAGGCAATCCGTCTGCCGTGCCATCCCCGCATCAGTCTGGCATGTAAAAAAGTTGCATAAATGAACCATGTAATCAGGGACCATGTTTCTTTGGGGTCCCATGACCAGTATGTTCCCCACGCGGAATTTGCCCACACCGCGCCGGTGATGATCCCCACGGACAAAAAAAGAAACCCGAACATGATCATCTGATGCGTCAGTTCATCCAGAATGTCATCTTCGGGGAGATGGGAAAGAAGATGATGTTTGCCTTCCGGGTCCCTTTGTTTGAAAAGATACATGATGCTGATGCCGCATGCCACAGCAAAGCCCGCGTAGCCGAAAAAGCAGGTTACGACATGGGCGATGAGCCAGTTGCTTTTCAAAGCCGGGATCAAAGGCTGAATCCGGTCGCTCACATTCGGAGACAAAGACGCGTAAGCCATTGCCAGAAAAGCGGCAGGCGTGGCACATACGCCCCCGAATATATCAAGGTTGCGATTTTTATACCGGTAAGCAATAAAAAAATAAATAAGGATGAGGGTCCATGCAAAAAACACCAAGGACTCATACATATTGGAAAGCGGAGCGTGACCGATGCCCATCTGATAGGATTCTGCCCATCGCATGAGAATGCCGGCGGTATTTCCCAGAAAGGCAATGATTGCGGCTCCGGTTGCCAGTTTGCCCGGCAGCGTTTTCTTGAATATCCATGCACTGAGATAGAGAAACGCTGCCAGACAATACACAAATGTCACAACGGACAAAATTTTTGAACTGTTCATAAGATAAAATGGTATAGGGCGGGCAATTCATGCCCGCCCCACATAAATACCGACCGCATGTAGGGGTAAGCCCCCGTGCTTATCCTGTGGGAAGAGTGAGCATTTCATGCCCGCGCCCCACATAAATACCGACCGCATGTAGGGGTAAGCCCCCGTGCTTACCCTTATCGTAGCATAAAGGGCAACCACAGGGGGTTGCCCCTACGGTTAAAAAATTCCAACTTATTGAGCAGTTAAAACTTGCAGACCTTTAATAATGCACGGCAGATCATTACAGCCGCCGGCGCTTCCCGCTTTAATGGAAAACAGACCCTGTGTAATCGTTTTAGCTTTTGTTCCGGTTCCGGTCTCTATTTTCAGCATACAATTGTCAGAAGCAGGTCCCGTTACGGTCCAAACCAAGCTGAAACTGTTCGGCATTTCTCCGCTAATTTCCACATAAGTGCCGTCTTTGCCGCCTTCCCGTGAGATATATACTTTTGCGTCTGTAGCGGCGGTATCCCACGATATGGGAAGAAATTGCCCCACGGACCAGGTTGAAGACTGTGCAGGCATGGAAACATACAGATTGCCTGTCACTTTAGGCTGGCCCCCGCGCACGGCGCGGACGTAAAAGATATCTGCTTTGGGCATACCCTCCACCATTCCATCTTTAAAGTTTATACACCAGGACTTAGAGAAGGTGGCAGCTCCCTCATCGGCTTTGGCATAGGTCGTAGATGTCCAGTAATAATCTTTTTCAGTGGTAAATTTGGAATCTACGGCCGGATCGTATTTAGTGTAATCAACAATTGACATAAGTTCCGCTTTGCTCGGCAGACGCCAGTCGCTGAAACCGCCGAAAGAAAGCGCCTCACAGGCAAGCATGGCACCTTCCCAGTTCTGTTTAACTGTATGTGTTGCCTTCTGCCACATCAGACCTGTACTTGTATCTGTAACCGTGTCTCCGCTGTCGAGAAACTCACCCCAGACAAAAGCAGGGATGATAAGCATCAGCACACAAAAGCACATCATCTTTTTTATCATGACAATCTCCCTTTAACAAACTGATTTCGAGTTAGCCGCCAAAATAAAAGAAGTCTCGGTCAGTTATGCTTATATCTCATTCTTTTATTGCGGCTTTCATTTGATAATCAGACATTCGCTTTTAAGATATGACATCTGATTAGGGCTTTCGCACTGCAATCACATACTTAGTGTCTGTCTTCGCCGCACGTTTCACGCTCCCGTCGGTGAAATCCAGATAGAAAGCTTCTGCACCGAGTGTTTCAGTGCCTGTTCCTACAGTGGCTGACCAGTAGCCGCCTGTCTTCATATTCGAGAAATAGCCTGTTGCGTCTATGGCAGGTCCGGATTTGCTGGAGTCTGCAATGTATGTCAGTTCGCTGATTGTGGGAAGCCGCCAGTCGTCGTATCCTCCGAGTTTAAGAAACTTGACACCGGCGATAAAATCGGTACCGCTACTGCCGCCGGCAGATGCCCAGGTGTATGTGTTGTCTGCATGATTGGGAGTTCCGGCAGCGACTACTTTTACCAACCACAGCAGTCCGGTTGAATTATCCTTGATCATATTCGCACCGCTCTCGGTGACTTTGGTATATGATTTGGGGTTGATAAGATAATTGCCGTCCTGACCGTAAAGGTCTTCGTTACCTGTCCCTCTCTTATTTCTGATCGTTGCTTCGTCATCAACGGGTTGGGCGATTCCGATACCGGGGCAGGTTATCGTGACGTCTCCCTTTGTGCTGGTATAACAACCGGTCGTAGGACAGGTGATTGATGTCGTCCGCTTGGCATCATTGTAACATTGAATAGCATCACATGTATCCTCCACACCGTCATCGCCAAAGCATCTGCGATAGCCGAAATAGAATATCTGCTTGATTCCCTTCCCGTCATAGTCGGCATAAAATTTGGTGAATGTCGTGGCTTTACCCGAGATCTCTTTTATCACGCTGAATGTGCGCTCACAAACCACTCTTTCACCTGTTGTCGTATCTGTGCAAAGGCTCACGGTAGTGTCAACCGCCCCCAGACCGTCGTAACATGCGGTCTGTCCCGTATCAGGAACAGGTTCCGCCATCGCAAAAGCAGGCATCACCAGCATCAGCAGCAAACAAAGCATCATTTTTTTCATTTGTTAAAACCTCCGTTCATTGATTGTGAATCAAAAAAACAAACAAAACC
>DZCT01000544.1 GCA_022736535.1 Desulfatirhabdium butyrativorans
GCTTCCCCCGGAGATCGCCAGTCGCTTCCCCTCTGAAATCAGCGGGGGGCAGGCGCAAAGAGCAGCTCTGATCCGGGCGGTGTGTCTGTCTCCCCGGTATCTTGTGGCAGATGAGCCTACCGCCATGCTGGACTTGTCAACTCAGGCGGAGATTCTCCGCCTTATCATGGATTTGAAGAATCGCCTGAAAATGGGCGTTCTCCTCATCTCCCACGATTCGGACGTGGTAAACGCTGTCTGCGATCAGATAATTCCCTTTTCATCCCTACGGGATCAGGGATGAAATCATGCTTCGGTATATTCTGATAAAGGGATTGAGGTTTGCGGTCTGTTTTATGATTGTCATAACAATTCAGTTTTTAATCCCGCGGCTGATGCCGGGAAGCCCGGTGAACAACATTGCGGGTCCGAACGGCATCGGACTGAGCCTCGCGGATTACCGGGAGATGGAACGAAAACTCGGCATTGACCTGCCGCTTTACCGTCAATATTTGAACCATCTTCAAAATACGGCAAATATGGATTTGGGGTATTCATGGTTCTATCATCAGCCTGTGATGGATGTCGTGGGACGTCATACCGGGCCCACCCTCACGATTGTGTTGCCGGCTGTTGTATTGTCCGCATTTTTCGCCTTATTTTTCGGGAGCATTGCGGGAAGTTGCCCGGGAAAAACAGCGGATGTTCTGCTGACGCCTTTTTTTTTAATTCTGTACGCTGTTCCGGGGTTTTTAACAGCCATGATCGCCCTGGCGCTGTTCAGCTTTACATGGGATATTTTCCCCATGAGCGGGCTTGGTCCCTCGTTATCCGACATAAACGGAACCGCTGATGCTCTTGAAGCTTTAAGGCATATAATCCTGCCCGTTGCGGTGCTTGCTTTGTCCACATGCGGGCCCAAATACATGGTGATGCGGAACCGGGTTTCCGAGGAATTGCACAAGGATTATGTGATGTATGCAAGAGCGCGGGGAATGGGAGAAAACAGGATTCTTTTCATTCATGTTCTGAGAAACGCCTGTCTTCCGGTCCTAAGCCTCATCGGTCTTGACTTCGGGTTCATTCTTTCAGGCTCCCTTTTAATAGAAATCGTTTTTTCCATAAACGGAATGGGTTCACTGATTTATGAGTCCGCGGTAAACAGGGATTACCCCATGTTGCAGGGATGTTTTTTTCTGCTTTCCATAACGGTTCCGGCTGTCAATTTCGCAGTGGATGTGATTTCGGCTGTTTTGGACCCCGGAGCTTCGGCATGACCATGTTTTTTGCAGACAGCAATAAGATTTTCAATATTTCCCGGACAACCGGCTTTGTCATTCTTCTGTTTTTCGGCATTATGTCCCTGGCGGGTCCTCTTTTCGCCCCTTATGATCCGAAAAAAGTGGGCATACCTTTTCTTCATCCCTCGGCGCTTCATTTTTTCGGAACCGACGATATGGGCTACGATCTGTTTTCCGAATGGATTTATGCCGCACGGATTTCATTGCTTATCGGCGTGCTGTCCGCGTGTGTATCGGTCTTTGCGGGCGGAGGTATCGGTATTGTCGGAGGATATATGAGGGGGTGGGCAGGTGAGACGGTCAGCGGTCTCATTGATGTTTTTTTGCTGATTCCCATGCTGCCTTTGATGGTGGTAACCGCGTCTTATTTAGGCCCGGGATATATCAACACCGTATTTGTGATCGGGCTGCTGTGCTGGTGTTCCACAGCCAGGGCAGTGATGATGAAAGTGCGTCAGTTGAGAAATGCTCCCTTTGTGGAAACGCTGAAAGTGCTGGGATTTTCAAAATCGAAAATCATTGTGTCACATATTGTCCCGCATGTGTCGGATGTCGTTGCTGCGAAATTCACCACGTCGGTCGCGGCGGCCATGACGAGCGAAGCCGCGCTGTCTTTTATCGGACTCGGCGATCCTTCGGTACTGAGCTGGGGCGGCATGATACATTATGCTTTCCACAGGGGCGGATTTTCAAACGCCTTATGGGCATGGTTTCTTCCCCCGGGGCTTTCCATAGGGCTATGTTCGTTGGGGTTTCTTCTTGCCGGGAGCGGAGACACGGTTTACCGGGGCAGTTTATTAACGGAAAATGATCTTTAATTTTTAAACGAAAGGAGCAGTTCATGTATGAAAAAAAATCATCTTTAGTCTTTGTATTGTTCTTCAGCCTTTTTCTTTGGACCGTACATCCGGCGCAAGCCGAGGAAAAAGATCAGGTTCACAAGCTTGATGAAATTGTGGTGAAATCTCAAGGAATGATTGACAAGAAAAAAGAAATAACCATGGATTCCGTGGGTCTGGCCGCATCCGTGGACGTCATCACGTCCGAAGATCTGGAGCGATTGTCCGTTTTTGATGTGACTGACATATTTCGCAAGGTGCCGGGTGTTTCTGTTTTCAATTATGACCAGGGCAACATCGGTTTCGGTATTCAGTTGAGAGGTTTCAGAAGTGCGGGGGCCAAAGATACGGCCGTATTTGTTGACGGTGTGCCGATGAACCTTGTTCAGGGCAAAATCAACGGGTGGGTGGATATTGACTGGCTGATCCCGGAAATGATAGAAAGAATAGAAATTATCAAAGGACCCTTTTCCGCCTTGTATGGTGATTTCGCACTGGCCGGGGCAATCAACATCATCACAAAGAAGCGCGATAATTCAAGCATAGCTGTTTCCGGCGGTACATACAGCACTTACAGCGGGGTTGCCACCATAAGCGGCATGGATTGGGAGATCGAACCCTTTGTTGTTTTGGAGGCTTATAACCGCGACGGTTATCGTGACAACGGCGATTATCAAAGGGGGCAGGCATTCGCAGGCATTCGGAAAATTTACGACATCCCTTGGGAACGGTTTTTTTTCCGGCAGAGTTCACTATGTCAGCCGCGAATGGGGAGTGGCGGACTATCTGCCTGTAAACGATGTGAAAAGCGGTCTGCTTGATGATACCGACACCCTCGATCCCACGAACGAGGCAGACGACAAAGTATTTAACGTGGTCTTTAATTACTCAAAAGCGACACCTTCTCCGTGTAACGACTTATCTGTAAAAGGCTGAGTAC
>DZCT01000545.1 GCA_022736535.1 Desulfatirhabdium butyrativorans
AGTCTGACCGTGTGCAGATAAGCTTTGTTTGCAATTTTCGGACTGTATGCCCCGCCGTTCAGCATCAGAACGTGTGCGGCTTCGCAGAGCGGCTGTACGGCTAAGGTGACGGCACTGAACGAGGTCAACAGTACCGAAATTTTTTTGGTCATTATCGTTTTTTGAAGCCCGATAATTGCCAAGCCCGCATCCACATTTTGAAAATCTGTGATGCTCAGTTTCAGTTTGTATCCTTCCACACCGCCGTCGGCATTGATATGGTCGCAGCCCAGTTGCGCGCCCCGACTCATCACCCTGCCGTAATACGCCTGCGGTCCGGTCATGGGAAACAGCGCGCCGATATTAAATATTTTCTCATCTGCGCCGTACAGAAGCGTACAGCATCCTGCTATGACCGCGACACAAGTAAAAAGAATTTTAATTTTTTTCATTGTCACCTCCCTTGTTTCAGGTGGCAGGTAACAGGGGACAGGTTGCAGGTTGCATGTCCCCTGTTACCTGTTACCTGCTGCCTCTAACCTGTTTCAATCCTTCTGCTTTTCCCCCACCAAAGTTACAAGTTCTGCCATCATCTTGTTCATCTGTTCTGCCTGCCGATTCATGTTTTCGGAAGCCGAATCGGACTGACCGGCATTGTCTGCATTTTTCCGGGTTACGGCATAAACCTCGGATACAGATTTGCTCACACTTTCAATTCTCACGTTCTGCTCTTTAGTTGAAACAGCAATTTCCCCGACCGAAGCGCTCACTTGGGAACGAGCCTGGGCAACCTGTATGAAAGCCTCATTTGTCCGCGTCACCAATTCTGTTCCTTTTTCTATTCTTTCAACTGTCGCTTCAATCAGTGCTGCTGTATTGGCGGCTTCCTTGGCGGTTTTCATTGCCAGATTCCTCACTTCTGCTGCCACAACGGCAAAACCTGCGCCCGCTTTTCCGGCTCTGGCTGCCTCAATTGCGGCGTTCAGGGACAGGAGATTGGTCTGAAAGGCAATCTCGTCAATGGTTTTGATAATTTTGGATGTCTCACGGCTCGCTTTGGAGATTTCCGCCATTGATCCGGTCAGTTCTGTCATGTTCGTGTTTGCCCTCGACATGAGCATATCCGCTCCCTTCATCAGTTGTTCCGCACGCTTTGCATTCTCTGCATTCTGTCTGGTCAGAGAAGAGATGTCTTCCAGCGATGCCCCGGCTTTTTCAACAGAAACGGTCTGATCAGAGACGCCTTCGGTAAGGGACCGGCTCGCATAAGACACCTGATTTGCCGCGAGTGAAACCTGCTCGGAAGCGTCGGTAAGCCCTTTGACAATTCGATTGACAGACTTGACGATTCTCCGATTGACAAAAAAAGACAGGAGGATGCCGATAAAAACAGGCATCATACCGATCATCGCCAGAATTTCGGCAGTCTGCCGGATTTTGGCTTCTGTTACGCTCTGCGGAATGCTGAAGGCAGTATATGCAATTGTGTTTTTCTTATATATTACAGGTCTTAAAACCGAATCGTATTTCTTTTTATCTTTATCCGTCAGGGTCAAAATTTTATCGGAAAAGGAAGTGTTTTTATCAATATCATTGAACGGAATCGTTCCGCCGATCAATTTTCCCTTATCATCATACAGACTGAAAAATACGCCGGCCTCCCGGTCAAGTATGGTCAGGTCTTCGGCAAGAGATTTTTCCATGATAAAATAACCGATTCTCGCGTCTTTTTTGAATGTTGAACCGTAGGCAGAGGCATCGAAAGCATTAATATACTCAAATCGGGCAAGAAGTTCAACTGTTTTGCCGCCGCTTTTCAAAAAATACGGCGCATCAGGCTGATAAATCTCAGGAAACATTCCGTGATCGCTGATTTCTTCTTCCGAGACATCGCTGCCTTTCCGTTTGAATAAAGTATGCGTTCCCGAATCAACCCTGATTAAGCCGCCGAGTTCCCTGTCAAAATAAATTTGCAGCATATCCGGTCCCGTGAATCTGCTCGGAAAATAAAAGGCAAAATGATCCAATCCGAGCGCGGGTCCGAGATCAAAGAGTTCGGGCAGAGAGGGAAAGAAAAAATAATTCTGCTGAATACAGTTCAGCAATATCATGGTGACATCTGCTTTGTTTGAAAATGCGTCAAATTTATCATCCAATTCCTCGGCATTCTGGACGATAAGCCTTTCAAAGCGGACTACAGCCTTGTCTATACGGTTCTGATTCTGCTCTTTTATCAGTCTGTAGGTCAAATAACCTGATGCCAGAATTGACATCAGAACCGTGACAAAAACAAGCAGAAATGAAAATAATATCAGTTTTTTCTTAATTGTCAGCATCATCGTTCCTCTCAACCTGTCCGCCTTTTTCGGGCAGTGATGATGAACCCTGTCTCTGTCATTCTGTGCAGATACGCAAAATTTTGCATCTCTGCAATTCCGAAGACCGCTCTCAACATTGATAATGCCTGCTCACTTTCCCAGCGTTTCAAAATCTTTTCCGCGAAGACCGACCAGCACGCTTGCGCCGGTTTCATCTGTTTTGAGTTCGCCGTATTTTGCCTGTGAATACAATCGGGCGTCGCCTTCCTGAAAACAGAAAGACTCCGCGCCCAGCCGAAGCCCGCCCCGATTGCGGTAAAAAAGCAGACATTCGCCCTCCTGCAATTTCTCGCCGCCGTGGATTTTTATGAACTTGGCGATATTATTCGAGTCAAGGGAGACAACTATGCAGCCTTTGTCACGCAGTTTTTCTTTTGCAACATTTTCGGCAATGCGGTAACGCAGGATCATGTAATCGCCCTGAATCAGCGAGCGGGGATCAACAGGTGCAAGTTCCAGCAGCATTGTGCGCCCTTGGGCAAGCGTTTTTTCCTTCTTCATCATACTCAGATTGACGGATACCAGCACGAGCAGCAATGTCGCCCATAAAAGAATCTGTTTCATATCGCTCCCTGTCGGATGTCAGTTTTTTTTCAGCCACGAATGAACACGAATTTTCCCCGAAAAAGCAGACACGAATTTTTTAAATATCAATTCGTGCGCTTCAGTTCGTGCTTCAATTCGTGT
>DZCT01000546.1 GCA_022736535.1 Desulfatirhabdium butyrativorans
AAGGGGAAGCACATTGAAGCTCCTCCGCAATTTGAATTTGACCGGAAAACAGACCTGCGTTTTATTTCAGGAATGGCAAAGATCGGTGAAGATATAAAAATTCTTGTGGATATAGGCATTCTGTGGGAGGAATTTCTGAATTTTGCTTGAAGCAGAGGCCTGCCCTGAAATGTGAGGCGCAGGAGCACGCCGTCGGCGTGCCTTCTTTATCAAAAAAGGTTTCTCGCAGAGAACGCAAAGAAAAGCTTGAACGATATAATCTCTTTACCTCTTCTTTGCGCCCTCTGCGTTCTTTGCGAGAGACAAAAAAGTGCGCCTCTGCGAGAGACAAAAAAAGGAAAACAGCAATGAAAAAACATCTTATTCTTTACCTTTTCTGCCTGTTCTTCGGAACATTGTGCGGCAGCGTCTTCGGCGACGATCTCAGCGAGATTGTGCTGAACGACGGCACCACGCTCTACGGCGAGGTCGTATCATTAAGCAACGGTATTTACACGCTGAAAACAGGCAGCCTCGGAATCATAGAGATTGAAAAATCGAAAATACGCTCCATGCGTTTGAAGGCGGATGACATGGCAAAGCCGACAGAAGCTGCGCCGAATCTGCCTCAGCAGATGCCGGACATACAGGCGATTCAGAAGACCATAGCAGAAGACCCGGAACTGATGAATTCGATTCGTTCTTTGCAGGATGATCCGCAAGTTCAGAAAGCCATGCAAGACCCTAAAATCATAGAGGCTCTGAACGCCGGCGACCTCGGTGCGCTCATGGCAAATCCGAAAATTCTGGAACTGCTCAACAATCCGAAAGTCAATGACATTCAGAAAAAGGTTGTCAAGTAGGTGAGTTGAAAGAGTTGACAACTTTCAGAAAGTTGTCAACTCTCAGATACAAAAGCAGGGCTGTTAAGTTTTCGTTCCCCTGTTCTGCGTCAATGCAGCCGGGAAGCTCCGTGTCGGATGATGGAATGTAAAAACGGGTTTATCTATTTTCAGCCGGGCCGTTCTACGTTCCCCCCGCTTAAAAACCGACCAATATCCTTAATGCGGATATAACCGATTTCAGAAGTCCGGCTTTCAGCCCCAATATGACATCCTTCACTTCCACAATGCCGTCGCCGTCAAAATCGGCTGCGGAAAAGGGAACAACTTGCCATACATGAACCATAGGCGCATGAATCGAAAGCGATTCAGAGGTATCTGTGTGCTGCTCTGTTACATATATTAACCCTCTCTCCTCATCATAAGCCACGGCTCCCAATGTGGCGCATTCTCCGCCGATTACCGTATCCGCCAGACTGTAACTCTCATAAGGCAGCGTCTCCCATGGTTTTTTGGAACCGGAAATCACGTCTTTCAAATCTTCCGGATCATAGAAAAGCACCCGGGGCTCGTATGGATATGCGTGATAGCCTTTACCTGTATGGCAGGGGTCTCCGCCGCATCCCTCCGGAGTTCCGTAACAGTTGTCTCCCTTTGCCTTTTTTCCGAATATCAAAATGGCTCTGACCTCTCCGGTTTGGATCCACGCGCCGCCTGTCCAACTGTCAAAAGCCCGATAATCCGGGAAATCGCACGCGCCCGATGCCGGTCTCGGAATCAAAGACTCATTCCATGCACAGTCAAATCGCTCCCGATAATACACCAGCGCCAGCGCATCCAGATTTTGTCCGCTTTGGGGCGGATTACCGTCTTTCCAGGGGGCAACTGCGAAAAGCGTGGGCCCCTGAGAACCGCCGAGCGCCCCGCTTTCCCTGTGATTGCCGGCGATGAGCTGTTTTCCGCCCAAATATTTGTCGGCAAAATCTTCCGGTGCTTTAAAGAGATAATCACAGGTTCTTGCGTTATGGAATTCGTTGTATCTCTCGTCCCCGGACGGAGCAGTACGGCTGCCGATATGCCATACGCCCTGCGGATTGCTCATATCCGGCTTGCTCCATCCTAATGAATCCTGATCGCAGGCAGAAACATTAAACCAGTCCTTCAAATTCCAGACGATCTTGTTGATATTCGGCAGATATTCCAATCCGTCCACATTGCGGTATTCACAGCCTTCACAATAGGTACAGGTATCTTTCCGTCCCCCGGTAATATCGGCAAGATGACGAAGCACAGCCGCTCTGGGCAGACTGTCGAAAGTACGGGCTATCACAGGTTCGGGAATGCTGATTTCTCCTACCAGTCCGTCCGGTGCGAGGCCTGATGTGTAAAGCGACCCCGGATATCCGTCAGTCCCGCCGGCGTCTACCGCGGGATAATAGGCAAGCGCATGACCGCCGTATCCCCATCCATCCCCTTCAGGAAAGGCAAAAGCGCCTTTATAAACAAGGTCTTTGGGATGAAGCCGCCGACCGCTTGCCGACGAAGCCAATGTTGTCGTAGTGCTTGAGCCGCCGGTCGTAGTTGTAGTCGTTGAAACTGCACTTGTCGTTGTAGTTGTTGATGCGGCGGCAGTCGTGGTTGTCACAGCGGCAGTCGAAGTCGTTGTACTCGGCTTGACCGTTGTTGACGTAGTTCCGGCTACGGTAGTCGTGGTCGTCGCTGCTCCCGTAATTGCCTGATGCCATATCCGGGCAATGGCGTCATACCCGGCACCGTTGGGATGATTGCCGTCGCTGCTCAGGGTGGAACTGTTTTCAAAAATCGTTGTATTGAAAAAATCAACGATTGTAGCGCCATGCGTGGCTGCAAGGGTTTTAACCTTGTTGTTGTAATTGACAATCTGCGCCGACATTCTGGGTACTTCCTCATCGGTAATATTGGGAAAAACCCCGTTGCGGAGCGAGACATCCGTAATCACCGGCCTTTTGCTCTGGTCATCCAGCAGGGCAATGTAAATGCTTGCCCCGGTTGCCTTTATATCGCTTAAAATTGTATCCACATTGGCGCAGGACTCGTCTATTACAGCATCTTCACAGGCGAGAAGCGTAAGGTGAGAGTAGTATTCGGCGCATAAACTGACATTATTCTCATACAGGCCGAACAGATCATTGCTGCCGATCCAGACAAGGGCGATTTTCCGGTTGCCCGCGGGCGCGG
>DZCT01000547.1 GCA_022736535.1 Desulfatirhabdium butyrativorans
GTATTTCTCGGTCTCCGCAATCCGCAGTTGGCGCAGTCCCTCTCTGCTCACAACCTGACCGAGAATTTCATGCAGATGAACCGGCGGAAAAGCAACCGGAACTGTGAATTTCTCATCATAAAGCGTCATGGACACAAAGCCGCCAAGCTTCGGCAGCGGGTCCCGCTTGAAAAATTCAAACTCCTGAGCCGTAAATGCACGGGTGATCTGCCGGGCCCTGTCTGCCCGGAAATTGAAGAAGATAATGCCGTCGCCGTCCTGAACGGTTGCAGGCGCATCGCCTTTTTCATCTGTCATTACAATGGGTTTGACAAATTCATCGCTTTCGCCCCGTGCGTAAGCATTTTTCACCGCATCGGAGGGTTTTTTCTCTTTTATGCCCTGCGCCTGCGTGTACAGTTGAAATGCCTTTTCTGTGCGGTCCCAGCGGGTGTCTCTGTCCATTGCGTAAAATCTGCCGCATATCGTGGCAATCGCACCGAAATTGTTTGCGCTGATGTGTTCTTCCAAACGCTTTATATACGCAACGCCGCTGTCCGGGGGCGTATCCCGGCCGTCAAGAATGGCATGGACATAAACCCGCTCAATGCCCTTGTCCCGAATCATATCTAACAAAGCAAAGAGATGATTGATATGGCTGTGAACGCCGCCGTCCGAGATCAGGCCCATGAGATGAATCGCGGCATGATTTGCTTTGACCTGAGATATGACCGTATTCAGTGCCTCATTCTGCTGAAAAGTTCCTTCCCGAACGGCAATATTTATTCTCAGAAGTTCCTGATAGACAATTCTGCCCGCGCCGATGTTGAGATGTCCCACTTCGGAATTTCCCATCACGCCGGCAGGAAGCCCCACCGCTTCGCCGGAGCAGAGCAGTTGCGTATGGGGATATTCCTGTTTCAGTTTGTTCAGAAAAGGCGTTCCGGAAAGGAAAACCGCATTTCCTTCTTTCGCAGAACTGATACCCCAGCCGTCTAAAATCATGAGCATACAGTTTTTTTTCGCTTCCATCAGAGAATCTCCGCTTCAAAATCTTCTTCTTCGTCTTCCCAGTCTCCGCCCGGAGAGGGATCCGTTTCCGCGTTCACAAGGCTTTCGGTTTTGATGCGTTTGGCGTCTGCCCAAAGCCCTTCGAGGTCATAAAATCTTCGCACCGATTCATAAAAGACATGAATAATCACATGCCCGTAATCCAACAGAACCCAATGTCCTTCGGTCTCGCCTTCCACGCTTAACGGCTTTATCTTATGTTTTCCGAGGTCTTCCTGAACAAATTCCGCAATTGCCTGAACCTGACGGTTGGAGCGTCCGCTGCAAATGATAAACACATCTGCAAACGAGGTCAGCGTGTGAACATCAAGCACTGTCACCTGATATGCTTTTTTTCCCAAAACCGCCTGTACATAAAGACCAAGTCTGGGATCAGCTTCATAACTCATTGAAAAAGTCCTTTTTTCCGAATAAAAGACGCCACGGTTTCAGGCGTCAGAAATTGAATGCTTCTGCCTTCTTTGATGCGCCTGCGAATCTCTGTGGATGAAATATCCGGCAAATCCGCATCAAAGGGATATACCGGCTGTTTTTCCGGGTGAACATGGCATTGCCGTTCATCGGAAAATTCATAATCTTGGGAGATTCTGCTTTTTAAAAATAAAGCGATTTTTTTAAAAAAAGCCGCTCCCCGGTCCCCGCAGCCCGCCCGATTCATCACAATAAATGAAACTAATCCGAAAAGCAAGTTAAACGATTTCCATGTATTGATTTCAAGAAAAGCATCGAGTCCCAGAATAAAACAAATTTCGCTGTCCGGCACCAGCGTTTTGAAATGTCGAACCGTGTCAACGGTGTAAGAAGGACCGGAACGCCTGAGTTCAATATCGGAAATCCGAACCGGTTTTTTCAGGCACGCGCATCCGGAAAGCGCGAGCCGGAGCATTTCCGTGCGATCTGCCGCGCCGGCGATTTTCAGTCCTGATTTGTGCGGCGGAATCGCTGCCGGTATCAGATAAGTTTCCTCAAAATCAAAGGCGTTCTGCACTGCCCGAATCGCCTCAAGATGTCCATGATGAACCGGGTTGAAGGTCCCGCCGAAAATGCCGATACGTTTGGTGTTGTTCATTTTTCAGCCTGTTTGCGATGAGACAGCAGCCTGTTTCAAATGAGAGGGATTGAAATTTACTTTTCTGTACAGCTCGGAAAGCGGAAGTTCGCATTTTACCGCTTCGATTCCCGCAACGTCTTCCATACTCTGATATGTTGAATATATCCATGTTTCATCATCTCTGCGGGCAAACTTTTCAACTCTGCAAACATATTGAGAAACCAGTATATATTCGGCAAGCGAATCCAGCAACTGATAATGGGCAAATTTATCTCCCCGGTGATATGCTTCGGTAGAATGGGACAGAATTTCAATAATGACAACAGGATTTAAAAGAACATCGTTATTTTCGTCTTCGTATTTCTCTTTTTCACAGACAACAACTATATCAGGATACGAATACTTTCCGATGGGTTGTATTTTTACTTTCATGTCGCTTGAAAAAACGCTGCACGGCTTTTCAAGCAACTGATTGCCCAAGACTCTGACAATATTGCCTGCAATCTGGTTATGTTCACGGCTTGCCCCTGCCATTGCAAACATTTCGCCGTCAAAATATTCGTTTCTGGTTTCGGACACGCTTTCCGAAGCCAGATATTCTTCCCTGCTGATTTTATTTTTTTTCTGTAACAGCATATTGTTTTTCGTGGGTTCGGGGTGAGAGGTTCGGGGTTTTCCCTCTCACTCCGAATCCCTCACCTTGTAGGGTGGGCAGAGCGCATCAAAACCTCGCCTTTCAAACATCTCGCTGCGCTCTGCCCACCCTACCGTGTTTACCGTAGTTACCGTGTTAAAACCCGTTTTATACCGATTCGCTATTGAAAATATGCAGATAATTTCAACAGGGATATCCATGAGACTTTATCGGAAATAAAAAAAGGTTCTCGCAAAGGGCGCAAAGGGCGCAAA
>DZCT01000079.1:0-3093 GCA_022736535.1 Desulfatirhabdium butyrativorans
CACGCTCTGTGATCTCTGCGGGAAACCCCCTCCGGGAAAAAATATCATATAAAGTATATGTAGGGTGGGCAGAGCGCATCAAAACCCGCCCTCCAGCTATCCCTGCCTGCGCTCTGCCCACCCTACAACTTCATAAACTTTCAATACCTCATCGCCGTAGTGATTGATGAGCTTCACCGCAATTTTGCCCGTGTCCGGCGGATCAAAGGCTCTGCTTTCCGTGGCGTAGAGAGATTCCCACGCATCTTTGTCTATTTCCGCCTGAAGCGCACGTTTCAGGTTTTCGTAAGGCTTGTCCGCACCCGTAAAATACGCGTGGCGGACAAAAAAACTTTCCTCGTTATATGCCGTGTCAATGAACCAGCAGGCAATATCATCCGTAGAATTGGAGCGGATTTGTCCCGTGGTCGGGTCGTAGATGTCGAGACCTTTGATTGCCACGATGATTTGTCCATCCGAAGTGCGCCGGATGTCTATGTCCGGTTCGCCGAAGACCATGAACAGGTTGCCCGCGCCGGTTTTTTTCAGGAGTTCGTCGCCCATGCTCAAATCCGGGTTCATGCGAGTCGGCAGCACGGTCAACTGTCCGTAGCGTTTGACTTCTTCGGATACATGCGGATCAAAGGCGAATCCGCAGACGATCAGCAAGTCAAAACCGAGTCCTCTCACGGCTTCTTTGACTGCCTCTTTGACTTGTTCGGGGGCCACGGTGCCGTGTTCGTGACCGATGGAAACAGCGACTCGGCGCACGGTTCCGTTTTTCTCTTTGTATTCGCCGACTGCGTGAATATAGGTTCCGGCAAAAGGCGTGAGCGAGTCAAACATGAGGCGTTCATTTTTGACCGTGTTCTGAACCCCGGCTTTTCTGAGATTGTCTAAAATCATGGTTTCAAACTGTCCGGCTTCTGCGGATTGTCTCGCGTCCTTTTCCGACGCAGGCGCAGGCTGATCCGGCGACAATATCCGATGCGGAGACAGGCTTTCCACTGTAAAAGGTCCCGCAACCCGGATGCGTTTTGAATCTTCATAAGGCTGATCGTAGAGTTTTTCGGTGTCAGAATGTCTCGCAATGGAGGCATCCATTTCCTCACGGCGTTTCTGCCGGAATGTCTGCCAGTCTTTATGCAGTTGCCGGGCAGTATCAGACCAGTCTGACGGGGCTTCTGCGGGAATTTCCCATTCCTGATATGACTGCTTGAGGGCGGCATTAAGTTTTTTGCGGAGGGGTTCGAGTTTTTTCTCCCATTTGTCATGGATTTCGTCTATTTCCGGGTTATTGGCAATGGCTTTGAGCGTGATATGCGGCACTTGTTTATAGACAAAGCCTTTTTTGATATTGTTCGTAATACTATGGTCTGAAGGGGCTTTGCCCTCAATTTCCGCCTGTTTTTTCACGCCTTCGGGAGAGTCGGAAAGCAGGTAGTAGGGATATTTTGCCGCCATGAGCCTTGTGCGGGCAAGGGCTAAGGCAACCCGGCTGGTGTCAACGGTGATCCAGCGTCTGCCCCATTGCTCCGCAACGAATGCGGTGGTGCCGGAACCGCAGGTCGGATCAAGAACGAGGTCGCCGGGGTCGGTAGTCATGAGGAGGCAGCGTTGGATTGTTTTATTGGAAGTTTGAACTACATAAACTTTAGGATCAGTTCTACTCTGAACACTTGCAAAGTCTGTCCAAACATTTGCTAAAGGATATGCAGGAAAGTCATCTAAAAATCTCACATAGGCTAACGATGCTCCCTCTATATCTATTCTGTTTTTTTGAATTAATTTTTGAAAACCTGCAAGATTAGTTTTCCAATAACCGCTTCTTGGCCTGAACTTTTTATCTTGAAAATCTACTTCAAAATCACTATTGATTCCTCCGCTTTGAGAAGTTAAGGTATCAAGTCTATAAATTTTAGCTCCTTTAGGTAATTGACCGTTATACTTTTGAAGTGCTTCTTTTAACGAAAATTTCCTTCCATCTTCTAATAACACTTTGTTATATTTTAAACTACCTTCACCTCCTAATTCTTTTTCTGTAAACAACTGATTATACATAACATATTCTTTTGATTTTGAATACCATAAAATGAAATCACAGACTGTTGATAACAATTTTGAAGTTTGACTACTTGTAGTAATAAAAGGAATCAAGCTCACAAAATTCTTACTCCCGAACACCTCATCGAGCAAACACCTGACCAAATGCACATTTTCATCGCCGATCTGAACGAAAATGCTGCCGCTTTCCGTGAGCAACTCCCGTGCAACGACAAACCTATCCCTGAGATAACTCAGATAGGAATGAATGCCCAATTCCCAAGTATCCCGAAAGGCTTTGATCTGTTCGGGCTGACGGGTGAGGTCTTCGGCTTTACCGTCTTTCACATCCCGCTTTCGTGTGGAAACCTGCCAATTAGAGCCGAATTTGATGCCATAAGGCGGATCCAGATAGATCATCTGCACGGTCCCTTTCAGCCCTTCTTTTTCCGCCAAAGAAGTCATCACATAAAGCGAATCGCCCAGAATCATTCGATTAGACCAATTTGCGCTGTGACGGTAGAAATCAATCTGCTGGTCAAAAGCGATGCCGTCAAAATCCTCGAAAAGACCCGGCTGCTCGGAGGGCGTTTTCTCTTGAGACATTCGGCGAATATCCTCAATGATTGCTAGCGGTTGAATTTTCTCCTGAATATACAGGGGCAGCACCGGCAGGGACAAATCCGCCTGATCCTGAGCGTCTTTGCCTTTCCAGACCAATTGCGGATCAAGAGAGGTATCTCTCGGATAGAGCATGGTTTTGGGGGAAATTTCGTCCTGAGCGACGAAATCACGCAGTTCTTCGGTGGGGATATTGCTGCGCTTGTCCTGATGCTTCACCATTGCGATTTCTGTTTTTTTCTTTGGCATAATTGCGAATCTCCGTTCCCGGCGATGAATCGCCGGGCTATTTTCGGTCGTCCCTGCGGGGCTTGAAATAGTCCCGTAGGGACATCTGACAATAGACCGGCAATTTATTGCCGGATTGCTTCCCGGATTTCATGTTTCGCATTCCACGGTTCCCTGATTTCTAAAAACGCCCAGCGTCCGAAGCCCCCGTGATTGTTCACC
>DZCT01000079.1:3193-14089 GCA_022736535.1 Desulfatirhabdium butyrativorans
CGGTTCCCTGATTTCTAAAAACGCCCAGCGTCCGAAGCCCCCGTGATTGTTCACCGCGGGAATCCACAAACTGCGGGCTGTTGCGGTCTTTGCTTCTTTGTCTCTTTTCTCCCTGCCTGTCGTCTCGATTATCAGATTCAGCAAATCCGATGTTCCTTTTCCGTCATCAATACGAACAATAAAATCCGGCAGATAAAGCCGCTGTTCGCCGTCAACCGTGTAGGGAATCGTAAAACCCAGATTCATGTTTTTCGTATAGGAAAATACCTCATCCATATCCTCCAATGACTGAGCTGTTTTCTGCTCCCATATCTCGGTATCTGCCACAACATGCGAGATATGGCATTTATCCGCACGGGTGAGATAAGTGCTGCGAGTGGTTTCAAAATCAATATGCTGCGTTGATCCCAGTGTGTCATAAGGCTGCAAGACCGGCTTGAGAATTTTCTTTCCGGACTCGGCTGCGGCAATACTGCGGTAAATCCGGTCTGCGGCATTATGCGAAGGTTCTGCGAGCAGCAGCATCTGCGGAAACACATCATCTTTGCATAAGAGACATTTGTTAAGCCATTGTCTGCTGATCTCCAATATCTGAGGAAAGAGCCATTGCCGGATATGGTTCTCGTCGTCACGGAAATATTTTTCCAGCACAAGTTTTGCCAGCAAAAACACAACTTCCTGAATCCGATGCTTTTTCAGATCATCCAGCGTGTGAATGCTTGACGCGCCGATAAGGGGCGCATTTTCTGTTTCTGTGGGAATATCAAGAGTGGAAAGCGTCAGATTCGATTCCTCCGTAAAACAGAAAGACAATTTCTCATCTGAAAGATCATAACGATAGCCGGTCAGACGAGGAAATGTGATCTCGCGTATGACTCGCTCCTCCAGCGCATAAACCCGCGTGGGAACGAGTCCGGGTTTCGGTTCAGCCCTAGTTCCCGCGCAGGGAATAAAGGCAAACGGCACGCCGTAAACCTCCGCATATTCTGCCGCAAATGCTTCAAATCTCACGGTTTCTCCGTTCACGGTTACAGAACAAGGCTGCGGGACATAAGACATCCGGCGCAGACCTCTGCCCACCACCTGTTCGCAGAGCAGTTGGGTCCCGAAAGCCCGGACGCCGAGGATGTGCGTCACCGTGTTGGCGTCCCAGCCTTCGGTGAGCATGGACACGGACACCACACATTTGATATGTTCTCCCAGCTTGCCCGGCTTGCCCACCGTGTTCATGACTTCCCGCAACAGGTCTTCATCGCCGATTTCCCTGCCCGGAAAGCGGGCGCGGTATTCATCTTTAAATTCCTCAATCTCTCGCGAGGCAATCTGTTTAAATTCAGGATTCATGGCGTCGCCGGATTCAAGCTGTTCGCTGTCAATCAGAATCGTGTTGGGACGCCTGCGCCATCTGCCGTCCCGCTCATTGCTGAAAACCGGCAGACGCCCCGGCACAATCCGAGTGGAGCCGTCGCTGAGTTCTTTTTCCCAGCCCGCGATATAGTCAAATATCAGTTTGGAAACATTGGTATTATTGCATACCACAATAAAAACCGGCGGCGTGAGCGCATCGGTTCGGCTTTCCGCGTTCTGTTCCCATATCTGATAGTATTTCATGTAATTTTCATAAAGACTTTGCAGCGCGCCCTCCAAAACCACAGGGAGTTCGGGTTCGCCGCTGATTGCTTCTTTTTTTCTGCCCTGTTTGGGCAAATCCTTACGAATCCGAAGCCAAATATCCCGATACGTGGGCTGTTCCCCCGCGACCGCATTATCCGCCACCGGAACGCGTGGAACTTTGACAATACCGCATTCAATCGCATCAATCAATGAAAAATCGGAAACCACCCAGGGAAAAAGCGTTCCCTCGCTGTATCCCGAGCCGCGCAGGAAAAAGGGCGTCGCGGAGAGATCATAAACGGCTTTAAGACCGATTTTGGCTTTGACCGCCTCAATGCCGGAAATCCAAATCCGGGCATATTCTTCTCTTTTTTCAACTGCTTTACGCTCGTCGCCTTTGAGTTTTTCCTGCTCGGTTTCAGGCTTCCGGCGATAGCAATGATGCGCCTCGTCATTGATAACGACAATGTTCTTTTTATTGCCCAAATCCCGGCAGACCCGGCGCACGGTTTCATCCGGCGTCTCGATAAAAGGATTGTCTTTGTTCCGAATCAGAATATTTTTGGTCAGCCTGCCCGCGTCGCTTGTCTCACGGGGTCTGAACGCATGGAAATTCGTTATGACAATCGCGGCTTTTCCCAAATCTGCACGGTTTTCAGGCGGCACAATGTCCATTTTCCGGTAGTAATTTTGCGGATCATTCGGCAGCAGCACACGGAGACGGTCCCGGATGGTGATGCCGGGCGTGACAATGAGAAACGCGTCTGAAAAAAGGCTGCTGCGTTTGTTCGCTTTTTTATCCTCCAGATAATTGAGAACCTGCCATGCGATGAGCATTGCCATGACAACAGTTTTGCCGCTGCCGGTCGCCATTTTGCAGGCGAGCCGGTCTAGCAGCGGGTTCGAGGATTCATTTGCCTGACGCAGTTCCTTCAATATCCAACTGTCGCCGACAGTTTTGGCAACTTCCGTGAGATAAATCAGGGTTTCCATTGCCTCGATCTGACAGAAAAAGAGCCGGCGTTCCCGTTCTTCGCGCTGCCAGTATGCTAAAAGCCGCTTGCTTGTGCGCGTGACGCCCAGATAATGCCTGCCGATGCGCCATGTGGCGATGCGCTCCCGAATCTGATTGATCAGTTTGTTTTCCTGAAGCTGCTGTTCCGTCTCCTGAGTTTCAAAGAGAATCTTCTGTTTTCCTTTGGTTTTCGGTTTCGGCACCGGGACAGTATAGACGCTGATCCGCCTGCCTTTTTCAATGACATCGCTGATGCCGTCTTTTGTCAGACGGAAATGCCTTTCAGGGGACTGAAACGGCGAATTGATAATCGGATTTTCAATAATGACAGATGGTTTCATTTTTTTATATGTACTTTAAGGAAATATGTCACTCCTACGGAGTTCGGGGGTCTGGAGAGGCAACATTTTTCTACAAAGATATCGCTCCTACGGAGCTTTGAAAGCGATTACAGCCCCCCCTGACATATTTGTGGCAATCGGTTACATTTCCAGAACAAGCCCCGTAGGGGCGAAATATTTGTAGCTAAAAAATATCCCCGATCAGATGTAGGGTGGGCATGGAATGCCCACCTTTTTGTCTATGCGGTGGGCAAAGCCCACCCTACGAACTTAGTGTTTTTTGCGAGAAAAAAATAAAGTTTCTCGCCAGACCTCTCCCCCCTACCCCCTCTCCAAAGGAGAGGGGGTGTGATTTCCCCTTCCCTTTCGGGGAGGGGTTGTTCTTTGCGAGAAATCCTAAAAAATATCCCCGATCAGATCACTGAGTGTTTCCTGCAACTTGGCGTCATCCGTGAGGGGCAGGCATATCGCTGCTCGGCACGCGTCCGCCGCAGGAATATCTCCCCGAATCAACTGCGCGGCGTAAATCAGCAGGCGCGTGCTGGCGCCTTCGGTCAGACCGTGTTCCCGAATATTCCTGATTTTCCCCGCGAGCGCAACCAATTTTTCCGCAATCTCCGGCGAAACGCCCCCTTCATGCGAAACAATTTCCGCTTCTTTTTCCGGCGCGGGATAATCAAACTCCAGCGAGATAAATCTCTGCCGGGTGCTTTGCTTGAGGTCTTTCAAAACAGACTGATACCCCGGATTATACGAAATGACCAATAAAAAATCCGGATGCGCCGGCACGGTTTCCCCTTTTTTGTCAACGGTCAGGGTTCGGCGGTTGTCGCTTAACGGATGAATCACGACGGTCGTATCTTTGCGGGCTTCCACGATTTCATCCAAATAGCAGATTGCGCCGATTCTCACCGCGCGGGTGAGGGGACCGTCATTCCATACGGTTTCATCGTTTTTCAGCAGATAACGCCCGATCAGGTCAGAGGCAAACAGGTCTTCGTGACAGGCGACGGTCATCAGCGGGCGTTTCAGACGCCAAGCCATATATTCCACAAAACGGGTTTTGCCGCAGCCGGTGGGACCTTTCAGCATGACCGGCAGCCGCGCCTGATACGCGGCTTCAAACATCCTGATTTCATTTCCTGTTTCAAGGTAATAAGGGCTTGCCGTGACAAGAGGGCAGTCCGTATCCGAGCGATTCATAACCATCCCTTCTGATTCATCTTGATTTGATGCAATAAATGTAATATAAAGACTGCCGAATGTCAGCCGTATTTCTCACTTCTCAATTCTCATTTCTCACTTAACAAGGAAATATACACCCGATGCAGATAACAGACAACAAGAATATAGACCGGCTTTATATTGAAGACAAAGAAATCATTCTCGTGGGGACCGCGCATGTTTCAAAAGAAAGCACAGAATTGGTGAGCGCGGTCATTGAAGCGGAAAAGCCGGATACGGTATGCGTGGAACTCTGCGAATCCCGGTATCAGTCCATCCGCCAGAATGACCGCTGGAAGGACATGGACATCATCAAGGTCATCAAAGAAAAAAAATCCTTTCTTCTGCTTTCCAACCTGCTGCTGGCTTCTTTTCAGAAAAGAATTGCGGAAAAACTGGAAGTCAAACCCGGGGAGGAAATGATAAAGGCGATTGAGGGCGCGGATGCGCTACAAGCCCGCATTCATCTGGCAGACAGAGACATCCGGGTCACGCTGTCCCGCACCTGGCGCATCATGGGACTGTGGGACAAAATGAAAGTCCTGTTTCAGATGATGCTCTCCTTTGTCGGCGGAATAGATGAAATCACTCAGGAAGAAATTGAAAAAATGAAGCAGGCAGATATTCTTGAAACCCTGCTGGCAGATGTGGGAAAATCTTTTCCCGCGCTGAGACGCATCCTGATTGACGAGCGGGATCAGTATCTTTCGCATAAAATCAGAACCGCGCCCGGGAAAAAAATCGTGGCGGTGGTCGGCGCGGGCCATGTCCCGGGCATCAAGAAATACTGGGATACCGACATTGACCTGAACGCGCTGGAACAGATTCCGCGCAAAGGGAAGTTTTCCGGCTTTGCGAAATGGCTGATTCCTTTGGCGATTTTTGCGCTCTTTGTTTACGGATTTTATCAGGGCGGCGCGAAAGCCGGGGCAGATATGATCTTTTACTGGGTTGCGGTAAACGGGGTCATGGCAGGAGCCGGGGCTGTGCTTGCCTTCGGGCATCCGCTGACGATTCTGTCTGCGGTAGTCGCCGCGCCGATTACTTCGCTGAATCCCATGATTGCCGCGGGCTGGGTTTCCGGGCTGGTGGAGGCTTTTTCCCGAAAACCCAAAGTCAGAGATTTTGAAAACCTGTCCGAAGATATGCTTTCGATAAAAGGCTTTTGGAAAAACCGTGTGACCCGGATTCTGCTGGTGGTGGCATTTACGAATCTGGGCAGCGCCATCGGCACATATACCGCCATTCCGCTGATGCTTAATGTTTTGAACCGATGATTTTTTTCCACTGCGCCTCATTGATTTCAATGGGATATTTTTGCTGAAGCTGTTTGATCCATGTCTGATAGGCGTCTTCTGTTTTTGCCATGGACAGATGTTTGGCAGCGGCTTCATCTGCGCTGCCTTCAGCCGATGTCTTGTCTGATTTATGCGCTTCACGGTATTTTGCAATTTCATCGGCGCTGACGCTCGGCGTTCCCGACAGTTCATTTGCAACGACCTTCTGCATGAGCAGACGCGCTTTCAGCTCGTTTTTCCATGAGTCATAGTTGATGGCAGATTCAGCTAAAACATCTTCAAATGCGCCTTCGGGATAGCCTTCTTTTATATCTGCGATGGCGGCTTCAAGTTCTTTATCTGAAACAGCGAGCTGAAGTTCTCTTGCCCTTTCTGTCAGGAGAAGTCTTTCGCTCGCCTCTTTGAGAAGTTGCAGACGGATTTCCCGCGCCGCATCCGGGTTTTTCATCACATCGTGCGGATAGGCGGTGAGAGCCACATCAAAGCTGTTTTTGAACTCAAACACGGTCAGGACGCTCCCGCCGACCCGAATGAGATATTCTTTCTCATCATATACAGGCTGGGGCTTTGTGCAGCCTGTCGTAAAAAGAGCAAACCACGAAAGCGCGAAAGAGAGGAAAAGCACGAAAAATAAAGAAATTTGCGTACTTTCGTTTCTTTCGTGTTTTCGGGGTTCCCTGATTGATTTGTTATCTGTCATTTGTCTCCTAATTTCCCGAACTTCGAGATTCATTTTTGCCTCCTGTTATCCTGTGCAGATTTGCTTTATTCTCCGTTCAGTTCCGCAAGTCCGACAGCTATCTTCAAAGATTCATTGAGTTCTGCTATTTTGCTATGAGACAAAGAACCGACATAATTGCTGAGAGAGGATTTTCTGATGCTCACAAGTTCATCACAATGAATGCTGCTGAAGTGTTTGGCACCCTCTTCAATGTCAATTTTAATCTGTGTTGATAAGCCGTCATATCTGCTGTAAACCGGCGCGCAGATTACGGTTGAAAATTTTGAATCAATAAGAATCTGACGGCTGATGACGACAAACAATCTGTATTTTTTTGAATTATAAGGATTTCCTTTATAAACCCTGTAAACATCTCCCCTTTTCATAATTCCGCCTGATAGCCCAGAACATCTTCCGCTTCCTCATTCAATGATGCTGAGTGAGCATTAATAATTTCCATATCGGCGTTCTTATTTTTTCCGTGAATGCCTCGTATAAGGTATTCACGGAGCAGCGTCTCGATAAATTCGGAGCGGTTCATTTTTTCACCGATAATTCCGTCTATTGCCTTTAATATCTCCTCTGAAAGTGTGACAGTATTTGTTTTCATTTTCAGTCTCCATGATTCAATTTGTCTGAAAAGCTCCATAGGAGCGTCATATTTGTAGCAGAAAATATCCCTCAGCGCCGAACTCCGTAGGAGTGAGATATTCCTTTGCTACAAATATCTCGCCCCTACGGGGCTTGCCTGAATGATGCTCACGTGTCTCGCCTTTCGTCTTTTGTCTCATACCATTTGTACACTGCGTACATCACCCCCGCGCCAATGCCCATCATTGCAAACCGAATCAGCCAATAATGGAAAGAGTTCGTCATATTTGTAGTCATTCCGCCGATGCCCAAAGGAACGCCAATAACAGCGATCAGGAGTGCAATGCGGCGCTGGGCTTTGACCTGCTGCTGCTGAATTTCCGATTCTATAAGTTGCAGACGGATAGTCACACCTTCAAGATTCAATTTCGCATAATTCGAGTCATAAAAGAGTTGTTTGCGCTTATGTTTCGCCTGTTTGAGTATCGGCGTAACAACAGGGTAAAGTTCATAGCGTCTGCAATAATTTTCAAGATTGAAAATATTGATGCCGAAAGTCTGTCTCAAGTTGGCAAGGCTGTTGGCATTTTCCTGAAGATGAGTGTAATATGTCTTGATAGCACTAAGATTTTCTTCAATATTTTTAATATCTGATGAAATCAGGGCGTTAAAATTTTTCTCATTTTCATATTTCTGATGCTTGACAGCTTCCATTACCTGTTCCTGATTTTCTAATTTCAGGATAAAGGAGGCAATGAGAGGAAAATCCACACCGAGAAAAGTTTCCGGGTCTTTGTCGGAAAGCAGAAGATATTTGTGTTTTTCTCCTATGCGGTAGAATGTTCCGAGATCGGGAATCTGAGCCGATGCCCATTCGGGATTTATATTTGCTGTATCAGACGAACCGGCAAAATATGCCTGCACACTGCCGAAATGAGAAGAAACAGAAGCCGTCTGTTTTTCAAGCGCATCATCGCACTTGTTCCAGAATTCCTGCGGCGGTTCATCAGAACTGCTCTGTTCCCATTCGATTTCAACAATATCCATATCATGAAATCTGAGAACACAGACTGCAAGCTCCTCTGCTTTTGCCAGAGAGAGCATCACAACCTCCGGGTCGCCGACATTATTAAACGGTGATTCTTCTTTCAGCCGATAAACCTTTTTCCATTGCTTAAAAAATGACTCTGCCTGTTCGCAGGCATTATTTTTTATGCGATGTTCAGGAGGAATTTCAAAAAAAATATAGGCATAGAACCGCGCTGGAATCCGATTCACTTCTTTTTATCCTCCGGCAGTTTGACTTCAGGCTTCGGCTGTTTCGGGATTTTTTCTAATTCATTAATAATTTTCCTAATACATGCCGGGGTCAGTTTGACTTCAGGATGGAGACCAAGTTTTTCTGACATCACAAATTCAGACAACTTCGAGCCGCAGAACTGAGCAAAATCTTTGCTCACGACATTGGTTTTCAGCGCATCCCGGATGTAGTTAATCAATTGCTTGCGTGAAGCCGTATCCAATTTTCGGGCAATATCTTCCCGATGATTGTAAAGGCACGAAAATAAAATTTCAAGATTCATTTTTGCCTCCTGTTTTCTGTGCAGATTTGCTTTATTCTCCGTTCAGTTCCGCAAGTCCGACAGCTATTTTCAAAGCTTCATCGAGTTCCGTTATTTTACTATGAGACAAGGAACCGACATAGTTGCTCAGAATGGATTTTCTCATGCTCACAAGTTCAGATGGGTTGGCTGTCCGCCTACTGATACACAATTGCCTCAAGAATTGCCAATACTTTTTGCAAAAGTTCCGAGGGAGCTTTTTCCATAAACTGAACCTGTCTTGCCCTGTAATCAACAGATTTTACTTGATCAACCATTACGACCCCTGTAATGCCGCATGTTGATGGAATAAGCAGATGGAAGGGAATATTTCTGTCCGTGCCGGTTACAGGGCAGACAAGGCTTAATCCTGTGTGTTCATTAAATAATTTATTGCTTATAACCAATGCCGGTCTTCTCCCCGTCTGCTCATGGCCCGCCTGCGGATCAAAAGTCAGGATCACGAAATCTCCTTTATCCGGTATATATTTCGTCGGCATTTACCAGATTTCCTTCCCGAGCGGAGAACCCCAATTGACTTCTTCGGAGTGATAATTTTCAGGCATTTTTTTTACCAACTCATTAATATCATACCGGCGAAATACGGTTCTTTCCGAAAGATTTTCAGGCTTATTTCCGGGTAAAATAATGACTTCGACTTCAAGTTCCTCAAAGTATTCAGGCATGTTCAATACAATCTGTCCGTTTTTGACAACAGTATATTCTCTTATTGCCTGAATATTATTTATCCTCATCATATCATCTCCCTTTAAAATGTCAGATTGCTTAGTACCAATTCCCGGAACACACAAACGCCCCCCAATAATACGGGTGAGCAAAAGGCTTTTTGTCATCGGCTTCATCTTTAAATTTCCCGACCTCGAAGGAATATAAGACTTCTTCCGAATTGTCCGCGAGTTCTCGGATATCTTTCATTGTCAGTTCCCGCACATAATGCTGCGCCTCCCGAATCGCCGCAGCCTTGCCCATCTGCTTTGCAACAATATTATCATAAAGCCGCCCCATGAGCAAGACGTTTGAAAGATCGTCCACTGCCCAGAGCGAGGAAATCACCGAGGATGCGCCGGAATGCAAAAAACCCGAAGGCAGCCCCACATATTCATCGCCCCGCTCCAATTTCACCATGCCGGTTTCACATGCGGAGAGCGTGACCGTTGCCCCGTGCCGCAGTTTCAGTTCGGCGAAAATGTCTTTCAGGCTCAGATTTTTTGCGTTATCCGATGTTTCGCCGGCGAGAATAAGCATGGAATCCAGCGGCTTGTCAACCTGAAAACTGCCGTGACAACTGAAATGCACTGCACTTGCCTTGCCTGCATTTTTCAGCACAGCGTCTTTGACAGCGTTTTCATACCAGAGAATATCCGGCTGTGTGAAATGCCCTGCAATGCCCCGGACTTCCGCATCGGTGAACAAAAGGTCTTTTGTAGGATTGGCAACGGCGAACAGCGAGTTCAACGGCAATGCCGCACGGTTCAGCACGAAACGCAACATGGATGCGGAAGGCGCATAAGCGATTTCGTATTTATCCATCAGGTAAGGGGTGAGGGGTGAGGGGTCAGGGGTAAGGGTCGCCGCCGAGCCTTCACCTCTGACCTCTGACCCCGAACCCCTCACCTCAATCAGATGAAGCGGGAGCAAATGCAGCCCCGAATGCGGCATAAATACAATGCGTTCTGCGCCGGATGTTTCCACGAGAGCCGCAAGGGATTTGCCCTTTTCATCTTCGGCGTACCAGAATTTTTCGGCAAGCAGTTTCGGCGTATTTTCAATGGCCTTGTGCCATGCCTTGCGGGTTTCTTCTGTGCGGTTTTGCCGATAAGCGTAATACGGGCGCAGCCAATTTGTAATGGCAAGATTGTTGAACAATTCAGCAGTGGTCAAATCTTTCAGCACGAGATGATTTTCGCTGATGCCGCTTTTGCCGTCGAGAACGAAAATATATGTGCCGTCGTCTCCGGTGAAGCATTCCACGAACACGGTTTTTTCGGGAACCATCGCCTGAATTTCGGCTACGGAAATGGGCTGAACCCGCTCGGATGCAGCAAATTCAGGATCGAATTGACGGATTTGGTCTAATAAATGACTATATGCGTTCCGAGCCTCATCAATAAGTCTCCATATTTCCACTCTTGGGGATGTATAACTAATAGGAATAGAACGAAATGTAATTTTTTTATCTCTTGACGGCTGTATTTCATTCTGATTTCTAAAACGTAAAATTTCCCTGATTTTCTCCATAAAAGATAAAGTATTCCTTTGTTCCTGCAATTCACACTGGTTTTCTTTTATTTCAAAATCGCGGGGAACAGCTTCTTCTCCCGATTCCTGCATATAACGCAACTGACCTAACTTCTCCCGCACAGCAAAAAAGGAATTTCGCAAATTTTCCGGCATTTTTTCCGAAGGCGTGAGTTGAGCCGAATGCAGCATTTCCACCAGCGTGCGGCTTTTGCCCCGCTCCGCATAGCTC
>DZCT01000080.1:0-4042 GCA_022736535.1 Desulfatirhabdium butyrativorans
GGTCAGACCGATAATGGCGTTCATGGGTGTGCGGATTTCGTGGCTCATGTTTGCCAGAAATTCAGTTTTGGCGCGATTGGCAGCTTCAGCCTGTTGTTTTGCCTCGCGTAATTCTTCTTCCATGCGCTTGCGGGCGGAAACATCTCTCAGCATTCCCTGTACGAGATTGTCGCTGAGAAGTTTCCCGCTGATTTCCGCGGTAAACACGGTCCCGTCTTTCCGAATCAGACGGTGTTCCCGCCGGATGATTTTTCCGGAAACAATTTCTTCAAAGCCGCTGATACAGAGGTTTATATCTTCAGGATGAACAAGGGATTCAACAGGATGAAGCCCCCGGAAATCTTCGAGCGTGTAACCGAACATTTTCAGAGCGTAGGGATTTGCATCCAGAACATATCCCTGCCGGTCATGCAGAATAATGCCTTCCGCAACCTCTTCATAAATTGCCCGATATTTTTCTTCATTTATCCGCAGTTGCTGTTCAGTCTGTTTCCGCTGTTCGATTTCATCGGCAAGCTGTTTTAACAAATCATCTTTTTGCCGATCCAGAGCTTGCAAATCCGCATTTGCTTTTTCCAATTCTGCCGTGCGCCGAATGACCCGCGTCTCCAGCATTTCATTGGCTTCTTTCAGTTCCTGTGACAGATTCCGATTTTCGGTGGCAAGGCGGTAACATTCAAAGGCTTCTTTTACAACAGCGTCCAATTCTGCCGGATTCCAGGGCTTGGTGATGTAACGGAAAATATTGCCGTCATTGATGGCGGCGATCACCGCTTCAATATCTGAAAAAGCTGTGAGAATCAGACGGATGGCATAAGGAAACTGCGTTTTTATTTTACTGTAAAAAGCCGTTCCTGTCATACCGGGCATCCGCTGGTCAGAGATAATGACCTGAACCGGCTGTTCTTCTATGATCCGGTATCCGGCATCCGCGCTGTTTGCCAGAAAAACCTCATATTGTTTTCGGAACTGTCTTTTCAGCGATTTCAGGACTTCTTCTTCATCATCAATGACAAGCAGATAGCCGCGTTCCTCATTGCTTTTTTCATCGCTTTTTTCATCTGACATAAGTTTGTCTCCTCGGAATGACAATTGTAAACACAGTTCCCTCGTTCACCTTTGAACGGACCGTAATGCTGCCTTTATGTTTTTCCGTGATGATTTTATAAGCAAGGCTCAGTCCCAGACCTGTTCCGCTTCCCACCGGCTTGGTGGTGAAAAACGGGTCGAATATTTTGCCGATAATTTCTTCCGGTATGCCGACGCCGGCGTCGGCAAATTCAATGCGGATGCCGTCGTTTTCGCTACGTCCCCGGATGTCTATATGTCCGCCCTTTTCCATTGCCTGAGCCGCATTGACAATCAGATTCAAAAAAACCTGATTCAGTTCGGAAGCATAACATTCCATGAGCGGCATATCGGCAAAATCAAGATTCACAGCAATGTTCCGTTTTTTCAGTTCGGAGTCTGCCAGCATGAGCGTGCTTCTGATGCTTTCCAAAAGATCAACCGGTTTGAGTTCCCCTTCGTCCAATCTTGAAAAGGTGCGTAAATCTTTTACAATTTTGATGATCCGCGCCACACCGTCTGCGGAAGCTTTGTGCAGGTCTTCAAAGTCCTCGAAAATAAAAGCAATATCATGTTTTTCCCGAATCTTTTCCGCAGCATCGTTCAGTTCCGCATTATCCGTGTTCTGAATCAGTTTTTCAATCTCTGCGTAGGCTTGCATTATATCGGAAAAAGAATTTCTGAGGCTGTGCAGATTGCTGCTGATATATGCGATGGGATTGTTGATCTCATGGGCAATGCCCGCGACAAGTTTTCCCAGCGCGTTCATTTTTTCGGAATGAATCAGCATTGCCTGTGTTTTTCTGAGTTCTGAGAGCGTATGTTCGAGCGTTTTCTTTTCTTTAATCAGCTCTCGTTGCAGGTTGCTGATTTCCCGGTTCAATGCCGTCATTTGCCGATTCAGATCATCCAATTCCCGCACATCATATTCGCCGGAAATGAAAAGCATATCATCCCTGCGCCGGACCTCGGCAATCATGCTGCGGGAAATATCCTGTCCGTTTCCCGCGGTCAGCAGCCCCCTGAATACAGGATGCTCGGACGCGGGCAGCCGAATCAGTTCGGCAAAATTCGGATTGACAAGATAATCCGCAGGATGATGAGCTGTATTTTCAGCATCCAACAAAAGTTTCATACCGGCGTTTGCGTAAAGCAGAAGTCCTTTTTCGTCAAAAATCCCCACGGCAACAGCAATGGCTGTATCCGTCAGTTTTCGGATTTCAGGCGACCAGCTTTCAAGTATGTCCTGAGAAGATGAGGTATTCATTATTTTTTTTTGCCACGAATGAACACGAATGCTTTCACGAATGAAGGCACGAATTTTTATGATAAATAATTTTACTTTATCAACTTTCCCGGGAATGTCACCCTGAGCGTAGCGAAGGGTCTTTTCTCGCTCCCACGCTCCGCGTGGGAGCGAAAGACAGAGATGCCGGAAAAACTCAACTGCTCATAAAATTTTTCGGATAATATTTATCATTGATTCGTGTTAGATTCATGAAAACATTCGTGTTCATTCGTATTCATTCGTGTTCATTCGTGGTAAATTTTTTTCCCGGCTTTCAATTGCGCCGCTGTTTTATCCAATCTTCCAGTGCATCTAAGGAACTGATATAAAACACGCCCGGATATTTTGCCGTCAGAGATTCGCCGCTGAACCGGAAAGCCTGTCCGCCGATTAAAATTTCGGTATGTTCAAATGCTTCTCTTAGGGCTTCTATCATCTTTTCCAGCGTTCCGGCATGAAAATCAACGCTGATGGAAATCCCGATGACATCCGGCTGAATGTCACGGGCAAAGCGTATCAGTTCCTGTGTGGGAGTATTTGCGCCCACATAAAAGCTGTCCCAGCCGTGCATCTCGAATATATCCGCAACCATTTTCGCGCCCACCTGATGCAGTTCGTTTTCCGCAGAAGCAATCACCGCTTTTTTTCCCGCACGATGAACAGGAATTATATCAGCATAAATCTGGTTCATCAAGCCTTCTGTAACAGATGTGGCAATATGTTCGGCTGCGACAGAAATTTTATTGGATTCCCATAATTCGCCCACCTGATACAAAGCGCGCTGAAACAGTGCCTGATACACATATTTCACCGGCATTTCCGCGTTCAGCAGATTCCCGACAATCTCGCTGCAATGCAGACGATTGCCTTTCAATAATGAAGACAGATAATTTTTGTATGTGTCTTCTGCCAATTCCGTGCCGACCTCTGTAAATGATGCCTGTTCATTGTTTGTCGTCGTCATTTTTTCATCATCTCCGATTGCCTGACAATTTTTTGAAAATGCCCTCCGGAGTGCAAAAATGGAATTTTTGCGGCTCTGCCTGCGCTAAAATTGCATTTCAGCACCCCGGACAGAATTGGTATCATTTTTGTTCTTCTATCTCCTTCAGGAACTTGTCCGTAGCGATTTTAAGGCTTTGCGCCTGCTTTTCCAAAAGCGCATAAGCCGCAGCCGCTTCTGAGAGATTGTTTTCTTTGCCCATTTTTTCCAACTCATAAGCGGTATCGGCAACAGCAGTCGCAGCCAGATTATAACTCATGCCTTTGAGCGCATGGGCATTAAACGACAGTTTCTGAGCATCTCCCGCATCAATCCCCGCTTTTATCTCGGACATCAACCTCGGCAGATTGCCGAAATACAGGCTTACTAATTGTTTAAGTAAGACCGTATTGCCGTCAACAATGGAAATAAGCAATGTTTTATCAAGAAGTTCGTCTGTTTTCATTTTTGTCTTTTTTGGGTTTCAGATGTTGCAATTAAGAATTACGTGAGATTTGACAGCGTTACGAGTTACGCAGTTGAAATCTCGTTCAGTCCGGAGTGCGTCATCTTATAAAAGCGGAGCGTAGCGAATTTTAGCTGCAGCACCTGCTAAAATTTCATTTCAGCACTCCGGATAATCAGGCTTTCCGGAGTGCGTCATCTTATAAAAGCGGAGCGTAGCGAATTTTAGCTGCAGCACC
>DZCT01000080.1:4142-7228 GCA_022736535.1 Desulfatirhabdium butyrativorans
TGCTAAAATTTCATTTCAGCACTCCGGATAATCAGGCTTTCCGGAGTGCTGAAATGAGCGGAGCGAATTTTAGCATTTCCCCCGCTTTTTTGCCATAGCACATCCAATTCACATCACATTCATTTTTTACAACCGATGCGATGTGTCCGTCAAAATAAAAATGCTCCACCAGCCACTCCTCATGCTTACAGATGATAATGAGATGATGCTCGTCGCTGATTTCTGCAATTTTGCATTCTGAAAGTCCTTTGATGCCTGCCCCGGTGGCTTTAAGCACCGCCTCCTTTGATGTCCAGAAGCGAAAAAAAAGTTGGAGCGGTTCCGATGTTGCGGTCAGATGCCATTCCCTGTCGTCGGCTATTTTTTTGAAGATCAGCGGCGAGCAGGGACGGATTTTTTCAATGTCCATTCCCACCGGTTTCAGCGCAAACACGCCGCCCACATATTCGGGCTTGTGGGTAACAGACCAGTATTTCCCGTTCACAGGCAGGGGCGCGCCGTTTTCATCTTTTGGGAGAAGATCAGACGGGATGGGTTCATAGCCGCTTTTTCTGCCGGAAATTTCAAGCGCACAGCGCGCATACCGGCTCAGAAATGCCCCCCGCTCTCTGCCTTTCAACTGCTGTCCCTCACAGTAAAATGACGGCGGAACAGAAAGAATCACCGGATAAACAGCATAAGTCTCTTTTTTTGCTATCATCCTGATTTATATATCATTAAAAAAACACTTTGTAAAGCCGCTGATTCAGAATCGGTCGTAATTCTGCTTCCGCAGATATTTTACCTTAGTGCGCAGAGTAAAACGGGTTTGAAACCCGTTTTACAGAAATATTCACGTAAAACGGGTTTGAAACCCGTTTTGTCAGTCCGGATCGCTGTCAGCATTACCCGTTGAGCCACCGTTCCCGCCACATTTCCCACATCAGCAGCGCCCACAGCCGATAATGATGATTCACTTTGCCGGAGAGATGTTCCGAAATTTTTTCCTCGACCACACGGGCGTCAAACAAGCCTTCGGCCTTCAGGCGTTCCGAAGAAAGATAATCTGACAGCATGGGCTTTAACTCGCCCCGAAACCATTCGGCGATAGGAATGCCGAACCCCATTTTGGGTCTTTCAAACAAGGCGTCCGGCATATATCTCGCCAAAAGTTTTTTCAGGAGATATTTTCCTGCGCCGTTTCTGTATTTCAGATGATCCGGCAGGCGGGAAGTGTATTCCATGAGCCGGTGATCCAAAAGCGGCGCACGGAGTTCAAGCCCCACTGCCATGCTTGCCCGGTCTGCCTTTGTCAGCAAAGCATCCGGCAGATACGTCTTCTGATCTGCCCGCATGAATCTTGAAAGCAGAGACAAGCCTTCGGTTTCAGCAAAAATAGTTTCATAAGGGGTGAGGGGTAAGGGATAAGTGGTAAGAGGTAAGGGGTGAGAGGTGAGGGGTGAACCTGCTCCCTGCAACCTGCTCCCTGCAACCTGCGACCTGCTCCCTGCAACCTGCGCCAATTCCTCCTTATCCCAAAGACATATCGTCATTCGGTAAAGCTCCTGAATGTCTTGGGAATGGCGCATCAGTTTCAGCAATTTCTGCCATTTGTCGGAGAAATTCGCAACCTGCAAATATTGCGGCAAAGTATCTTTGACTCGCCGATAGCATTTTTCCAATTGATCCGGCGGAATTTTTTCTAACATCGGAGCCAATATTTTTTTCACACCACCCCCGAACCCCGAACCCCGAACCCCGAACCCGAACAATTTCCCCATCGCCTGCGTTGTCCAATACCGGACATATCCGCAAAACTGTTCATCGCCGCCGTCGCCGGACAAGGCAACCGTGACGCGGGAACGGGCAAGCTGGCTGACGAGAAATGTCGGAATTGCCGACGCGTCCGCAAAAGGTTCATCGTAAATCTCCGGCAGACGGGGAATGAGACTCAAAGCTTCTCCGGGACTGACATACAATTCCGTGTGATCCGTACCGAGATATTCGGCGACTTGTGCGGCGTGGGGCGCCTCATTATAGCCAGCTTCTCTGAATCCGATGGTGAAGGTTTTAACGGGCTTTGCGCTGATTTTCTGCATGATTGCCGTCACGACTGATGAGTCAATTCCGCCGCTGAGGAGCGCGCCTAACGGCACATCGCTGATTAAACGGTCAGACACGGCTTTTGTGAGCAGAGCATCCAATCGCTGCAATTCCTCGTCTTCTGAGATAAGTGAATCCGCAGTTTCTGAAGCGTCAGGGAGATTCCAGTAAGAGCGGATAGTGATGTCTCTGCCGTCAAAAATCAGAAAATGCCCCGGGAGCAGTTTGCAGGTATTTCTAAAGACAGTTCTCGGCGCTGGAATATACTGATAATGCAGAAAAAGCGGAACCGCATCAGCGTCAATTTCTCTTTTAAACCGCTCAAAAGCCATGAATGCCTTGAGTTCCGAGGCAAAGAGAAATGTCTCTCCGTCAAAATAGTAGTAAAGCGGCTTGACGCCGAGCCGATCCCTCATGAGAATGAGATGTCTTGTGCGCCTGTCCCACAGCGCCAGCGCAAACATGCCCATGAATTTCCGGACACAATCCACGCCCCATTGAAGATATGCCTTCAGAATGACTTCCGTATCTGTCGCGCTTTGAAAGCGATGTCCGAGTTTTTCAAGGCTGTTACGGATTTCCCGGAAATTGTAAACTTCGCCGTTGTAGTCAATACAAACCTGCCCGTCCTCGCTCTGCATGGGCTGACGCCCGGCTTGGGAAAGGTCAATAACGGAAAGCCGGCGGTGCGCCAGCCCCAGCCCGCATGTCTTATCAAAAAAAATACCTGAGTCATCGGGACCCCGATGACTCAAAGACAAAGCCGCGTGAGGAAGGCTGCTTTTACATGAATCGAAATGCTGATGACTGATAAATCCGACAATACCGCACATAGTAGTATAAAAAGTGTGTTGTTATTTTTGCCACGAATGGACACGAATTTTTGGAACACGAATCAAAGCACGAATTAATTTATAAAAAATTCGTGTTTTTTATTCGTGAGAAATTCGTGTTCATTCGTGGCGAAAAAAGTGTGTTGTTATTTTTGCCACGAATGGACACGA
>DZCT01000080.1:7328-13991 GCA_022736535.1 Desulfatirhabdium butyrativorans
GAATCAAAGCACGAATTAATTTATAAAAAATTCGTGTTTTTTATTCGTGAGAAATCTGTGTTCATTCGTGGCTGAATTTGCGTTCATTTGAGGCAAAGTTTATGACTACACGCCGCGCATATTTTATCAATGAGAATAACATGAGACAACAGGCTGAGAACGCCGATAAAAGTCTCTTGCGATACAGTTGTCGGAAGACATCTAATTCTTCTTTTTCCATCGCCGACAAATTTCGGGTGAGTCCGCTTTCGCCGAACGGGGCCTTATACTCATAAGCCATCGGCGCATCTATATACCATGCCGAATAACCGTTTAAGACTGTCTCTAACCAGAGAAGATAATCTTCGGACCGCCGTTTGCCTGTATGAAAACGAAAAGGTAAATCCCGGCGCAGCATCACCGAGCGGGTGAAAAAGCGGTTCGAGATGAGCAAATGAAAAGGAGTAATCTGAAATGTCTTACAGTTTTCAATCCATTTCAAATCAGACACTTGTTTTTCAACCCGGGCTTCGGGAACAAGAAAAACATGAGATGATTTTCTGACAAACGCGTGTCCGGTCAGAACAACTTTCGGATGACTTTCCATCCAAGCATACTGAGTTTCGATTTTACGGGGATGCCACGCATCATCGGCGTCTAAAAACGCAATATATTTTTCTTTTGCCAAATCCCATGCGGCATTGCGGGCAGCAGCGGGTCCCGCATTTTGATCCAGAGCAATGACTTGTATCCAGTTTTCTCCATATCGCTCTTGCAGCTCTATGAGTTTCGGGAGCGTCCCGTCTTTGCTCGCGTCGTCCACCAGAATCACTTCCGCAGGTTTGGAACGCTGAGAGGCAACCGATGCCACAGCCCGTTCCACCGTGTGGGCGCACTGCCAGCACGGGATGATGACGCTGACCGGCGCAATTTTCAACTCGCGCAAGCGGCTGTTTATGTCCATAAGCGGGGCTTTCCGGTACAGACGCGATAAATATCTGCTACGAGATCGCTCGCTTTTCTGCCGAATATCCTCGTCAGTAACAGCCGGAGATAAGAACGGAACATGCAGAAAAACCAAAAAAATCCTGAAGTCGGAATATTGTTTTTCTGCCTTGCCCTCATATTTTCTTTTAAAAAAAGCAGACGATATTCAGGCTGGCTCGAAATGCCGTGACTCTGCATTCCAGACACAAGCAGATCATTGAGAAATAAGGCTTCGCCGGATTGTTTTACTTCCCGGAGCAGAAATTCATAATCACCGGCAATGCGGAATGCCTCATCAAATCCGCCGTGAATTTCAAACAGGCTTCGATGATGGAATAAAGCCTGATGCGGTATCGTCATCATCTGAAGAAAATGTCTCTGACGCCATGGGCTGCCTTTTTTTTCAAGAATTGTTCCGTCCGGCTTTACAATGCAGATTTGCCCATAAGCCAGACGGTACGGCGGATATGCTGCTGCGAGCTTTTCCGCGGCGCTATGCAGAACATCATTCTGCCATAAAAAATCATCGGCGCCGAGAAAACAAATCCACTCGCCGCCCGCGTGTTTCAACGCTTTGTTCCATGCGTGACAAATACCTCTGTCCGCTTCGCTTTCCCAATATGTGACCGTTTGACTGTTTTTTCTGAGAATGTCTCTTGTTCTGTCGCCGGAATCGCCGTCCATAACGATCACTTCCCTGTTCGGATACGTTTGCCCGGCAATGCTGTCTATACACCTCTGAAGCGTCTTTTCTCCATTGTAAACAGCTATTATAATTGAAATAAACGGCTTTTTTTGTATTTTTGAATCACTCATGTTTTCGTGTATTACTTTTTTGATTGTAAAGATTTGACAACTTTTGAAAAGTAGTCAAATCTCAGCAGCAATGTACTCATATATTCTGTGTCAGCCATTTGCTGAAGCGGAGCCGCAACGGGTGAAACCACAAAGGCGGCAATATAAGCGCAAGGAACAGCGTGAATCAGAGGATTCCGGGCAGAAATACATTCATTTTCTTCCAAAGCGAGTAATAAATGAACAAGCCCGACAAGGCTCCGAGACCGCTGGCTATGGCAAGCCATTTATTTTCAGCAGGAAAAAGTTCAAACAGCGAGACGGAATACTCCGAATGATAGGCAAAAATCACCACACTGCTTCCGAATGCCCATGCGATCATCCACGCCGCGACAACGCCCGTTCCCCCGAAATACAGCCCCAGCACAATGCCCAGAGCGCAGTTCAAAACCCCTGTGACAATATTGGTTGTCATATTCCAGCGCAGCCGCCCGATTCCCATATATGCAAAATAGGCGGGGACATTCAGGTTGTTGAAAAATGTTCCCAGCGCGAGCATAAGAGAAAAAACGACAAAAGTTCTTTCATATCGTCCGATCCATATCTCGGAGATAAAAGGAACAGCAACAACAATGCCTGAGTAAAACGGCAGAGCAAGACAGAGTAGAATACGGTAAGCATTTGTGTAAATTTCCTGAATTTTTTCAGGAGATTTTTCATGCAGTCCAGCGATGACAGGAACAAGAATCTGATTGGCAGCCACAAAAATTTCCCTCAGTTTGTTCATCATGCGGGAAGCCATCTCATAGTAGCCGACCATAGACAAATCGCCGAATTTGCTCAACAGCCCTTTGGTAACAGGTTCAAACAGCAACATTCCCGTCACAGAGATGAGTTGAAAATTGATCCCGTAGCAGATCATTTCGCTAAACAAATCGCTGCGCCATTGAAAAGGCGCAAGGGGCAAAACCGGCAGAATGCGGCGGAGGATAAGCCAGCTTGCGAGCAAAACCGTTGCAGACTGAATCACCTGTCCGTAAGCCAATCCCATCAGTCCGTAAACCGGCGCAAGCAGCATCACAAGAAGGAGATAAAGCGCATTGCCTCCGATCATAATGAAACTTCGCAAGTCAATCCGCCGGCATCCGTCAAGCCCGGACTGAATGACGCCGGCAGCAGCATTTATCCATAAAGAAATCAGTGCGTAAGGTAGCACCGACAGGGCGTCTTTCAGAGACGGGATAGGCATGATGCGCCCTAATATCCATGTCAGAAGGGGATAAGCAATAAGCAGAATGCCGCAAACGCCTACGCTGATGGAAATCACTGCTGTCTGAATGACTTTACTCGCGTTGTTTATCTCGCTGCGCGCCATGTATTTTGCGACAAACTTCACCGCACTGCCGGAAAGCCCCAGTTCGCTGATGCGCGAGACCGAACAGGTCGCCAGTACTACCGCCCACACGCCCATCTGTTCAACGCCGATGGCAGTGAGCAGGTAGCGATACAGCACGAACAGCATCACGCCTGTTGTCACAACTTGAACGGCAGACATGAGACTGCTGAATATAATCTGTTGTTTTTTAAATGATATTATCACAAAGCCCCGTCAAAAATTCGGATTACAGCCCCAATTCCCCCGCAATTTCTGACATGGCATCAATGCTGAGGCTTACAAATTCATTCAGCGGAATGCCGATTTTCTCACATTCCATGATCCTTTCCCGGCTGACCGCACGGGCAAAATGCGGGGTTTTCATCCGTTTTGTGACCGAATTAGTTTTGACGCTGGCGATTTTCTTGTCAGGATAGACCAGCGCGGTTGCGACAATCATGCCGGTGATAGTCTCCGCACAGGTCAGCGCGTGTTCGAACAGCGTGCTTCGCTCAAGCCCCAGCCCTTCGGCGTTGTGCTTTCTGATGACGTCGGCAAGCAGCGGCGACAGTCCTTTTGCTTCAAGAATTTTTGCGGTTTCCGCGCCGTGAAGCGAGGAATCTTCGCCGGTGATTTCATAGTCCAGATCGTGAAGCAGCCCTGCAATTCCCCACAGTTCCGGATCATTGCCGAATTTTGCCGCCAGCGCACGCATGATCGCCTCAGCGGCTACACAATGAGCAATCAGTTTTTCGTTTTTCAAGTGTTCTTTCAGAAGCTTCATTGCCTCATCCCTTGTTATACCCGGCTCATTTGACATTCTGCATCTCCTTTTTTAATGCTTCTGTGCCATTTTTTAATTTGCTAAATACACTACGAATTACGCAAAAGATTCTTCGCTTCGCTCAGAATGACACATCCGAGTTTTTTAATTTGATAAATATACATAAAAATGCAGGGGAGTGTCAAAAGAAATCTTGGTAGCGGTTTACAACCGGGTGATTTTGAGGTGTCATTCTGAGCGAAGCGAAGAATCTCATTTCTTATAATATGCTACATTTGCAATGCTTTCGCCGGGGAATTTCAGATTTGCAAGGGAACGCAGATGCCGGATAATTTCCTGCTGCTGCGCCGGGCTTTCACAGACCGCGCCGTCTGTGAAAAAAACGTAAGATTTTATTATATTAGTTGCTGAAAAATACTTCCGCAGGTGAACAAATTCGCCTTCATTCCAGCCGTCCAATTCTTCTTTGTGCCGGATGCCGGGACACAAAACAAATCCTTCTTGCAGATTCGGAATCAATGTAGCGTTGAAATCCGGGTTGTCTTTGTCGTGATAGGTCTGAATGAAAGCGCAATGTTGCGACTGAGCAAGCGCAATTTCCGCCGACTTCAGCAAATGAGACAAGCCGCATCTCTCAAACCGCTGGTTTACCATGAAAAACAATACCGCGCAGAAAGATTTGCCGCTGCGCAATTTTCCGAAAAAAAGCCAATCGTAAGCAGCAGATATGACCGAGCCGTCACAACTCACATCCACTTTGACAAGCCGGATATGATACGGTTTTTCATGGTTCATTTCATAAAACAGTTGAATATATTCTTCTCTGAACAGCTCAAGATAGCTCTCGAACCGCCCGTAGTATCCATCCGGAATACCGATGAGTTGTCCGAGCATTTCCAAACGGTGCAAACTGTCTTCCTCGTCATATTCGGTCAGCAGCTTTGTGATGACAGAAATTTCAGGCAGATGCTTCAGTCCCAATTTCTCCTGAATCTTCCGGGCGCATCCGATAACGATTTGATCCATTTTCAATTCCCTACAAATATGACGCATCTCCGATGCTCCGATTTCTCAATTCTCAATTCTCAATTCAAACCCCACCATCGTCACATCATCGCGTCTTTCCTCAGTTCCTTTATATTCCTCAAAAGCGTGGAGAAGCATTTCCCGCTGTTTTTCAAACGGCAGCCCTGAGACATTTTTCAGCAGATTCATAAAAGCATCTGTACCGAAACGCCTTCTCTTTTCGCCGCCGGGCTGGTCTGCAAATCCGTCGCTTGCCATATAAAAAGACATGCCATTTTCTATCTGAATGATATGATTGGTAAAATTAAACTTCTCATCAGATTTTCTGTATCCGATACTTTGCCGATCCCCTTTGATAAGATTTACTTCACCCTCATGAACATACATCAGCGGCAGCCTTGCGCCTGCAAAAGTAATCTCCCGATTGCCGCGTGTCAACTCCCCCTGACCCCGCACCCCTAACCCCGCACCTGTGACAAAACAAATTCCGGCATCCAATCCGTCATCGGAAAGCGCGTAATCCGTGTCCTGATGCAGCGTGGTTTTGACAAAAAAATTCAGGCGTTTCAATATCTGAGCGGGATCATGCCAGCCTTCATCCCGAATGATTTTCCGCAGCCCCGAAGAAGCAATCATGGTCATAAACGCCCCCGGAACGCCGTGTCCGGTGCAGTCAACAACTGTAAGAATGACGCCGCCTTCGACATAATCCGTGAAGATAAAATCGCCGCCGACAATATCTCGCGGCATCCAGATCACAAAGCTGTCCGGCAGAAATGTCTTGATATTTTCCGGATTCGGCAGCAGAGAACTCTGAATTAATTTGGCATACTGAATGCTGTCTGTAATATGCCGGTTTGCCTCCTCCACTTTTTTGAGGGTTTCATTCAGCCTGACATTGCTTTCATGCTGCTGTTCAAACGCAACATGAAGCGCCTCGTTGGATTTGTTCAGTTCCGATGTGCGCTCCGCAACCAGGCGATCTAAATGACTCATGCTTTTGTTGATGGTTTTGAGCATGATATTGAAGGCAGTGGCAAGCTGTCCGAGCTGCGGATCATCGTGAACCGGCATTTCCGCTTCAAGATTTCCCTCTGAAACCGAGCGGATGGTGCTGACAATCTCCTCAATGAGCGTGGCGCGGAACACATCCTTTTCTCTGAGTTCTTCGTATTTTCTTTTCAAATCTGCATAAGATTCAGGAGATTGTGTTTGCTCCAAACTGTCTTCCGAGTAACAGAAATCAGATGTTTTCTCTCCCATGCAGGATTTGATTCTCGCTGTTTCCAAAAGTTGAGCCAATGACTGTTTGCCGTCAAAATCAGAGCCGAGATCAACACCGGTTTTTGCTGAAATCAGAATCCGCCGCGCCTGATTGACAAAACAGGCGTTGTCGTGATTTTCATTGCATTTTCCGCACAGAGATTCAACCGCATTCAGCGCATTGTCAAGCTTCTCGGCATCGTAAAGTGTCCTGTCTTCGGGGAGCCTTTCAATGATGAAATTCGGATCAATCTGACGATGATTTCTGACAAAATCCAGCAGAATATCGGCTGTCCGCCGCGCCAGCACGGGTTCAGCTTCTTTTCCCGAAAGTTTTTTGACAAACTGATAGGCTTTGAACGCGTCATTATGACTTCCGATTGTCATGGCATTTTTCCTTTTTTGCACTCCGGACGGACGTTCCCACGCGGAGCGTGGGAACGAGATAAAACTT
>DZCT01000548.1 GCA_022736535.1 Desulfatirhabdium butyrativorans
GCCATTAAGTTAAGAAATTATCCCCCCCTTTTTTAAAGGGGGGCAGGGGGGATTTTTTGCGAGAGACAAAACCGACTGATGAAAATTTATACAAAAATATTGGTTGTAACACTGCCGATGGTTCTGATTTCGCTGTTTCTGGCTGCGGGAATGCTTTATTTTTTTTCCCACAGATCGCTTACGGCTCTGGGGGAAAACTGGCTGAAGTCCCAGTTGAACGAAGCGATAAAAATTGCAGAGGATTATGAAAATATGCTGGACCGGTTCGGCATGAAAGATTCCCAAGCCTGCGTGCTGATGGTCAGTCTGGATGCGGTCTCCGCGATGCGTTCGCTGAGAATCGGCAAACAGGGCTATGTGTTTATTGTTGACGCGAACGGAACAATTATTTCCCATGCAGACAGCGCGTTGAACGGAAAAACGCTGAAAAAGGAAGAATGGTTTCAGCAGATCATTCATCCGCGTCCCCGGAAAACAGCTTCTCCTTCCGTATTTTCTTTTATCAGGTCCAAACTTTCATCCATCGGCGCGGCTTTGGTCTTCAACCTTTCCGCGGGCAGTTTTAAGCTCTCCGAAACAAAAGGGCAGGTCATTTATACATCGCAGGACACAAAATATTTGGCAATGTATGAGTATTTCAGACCCTGGGACTGGTATATTTTTGCCGCGAATCCTGAAAGCGAAGTGTACGGTCCTGTCAGCCGGATCGGTTTCTATGTGCTGGTGCTGGCAGTCTGCGGCTCGCTTGTGATGGCATTGGCGCTGATGGCGCTGACCCGCAAACTGACCGCGCCTCTGCGCCGCCTGGCGCAGGCTGCGGATCAGATCAGCGAGGGAAATTTGGATACCTATATCCCTGTATTCAGTCAGGATGAACTGGGAAAACTGGCTGACGCCTTTAACAGAATGGCTTCTCAGTTGAAGCAGACCCTGACCGTGCTGCGGCATAATGAAGAGCGGTTCCGCTCGCTTATTGAAAATGCTTCTGATATTATTATGATTTTAAACGATGACGGTTTCATCCGCTATGAAAGCCCCTCTGTCTGGCGTGTGCTGGGATATGATGCCGCAGATCTGATGAACCGTCCTGTATATGATTTTGTTCATTCGGATGATTTGAGCAGGGTGAGGGAGATTTTTCAGGAGGTGATCCGGCATCCGGGGACCATCAGAGCAGTGGAATTCAGTTTCCGCCACAAAGACGGCTGCTGGTGCGCGTTTGAATGTATTGCCAACAAACCGGTTCAGGATTCCGATTTTGTCGGCACGATTGTCAACTGGCGGGAAATTACCGAGCGCCGTCACGCGCAGGAGGAACTGCGCAAAGCCAAAGAAGCCGCTGAAGCCGCGAATCAGGCAAAAAGCAGTTTTCTGGCGAGCATGAGCCATGAACTGCGGACGCCGCTCAACGCCGTTATCGGTTACAGCGAGATGCTGATCGAGGAAGCCGAAGACACGGACGAAGATTCGGATTTGGCGTCTGCCGCGGGCGATCTGGAAAAGATTCTTGCCTCCGGAAAACATCTGCTTTCGCTTATCAACGACATTCTTGATCTTTCCAAAATAGAGGCAGGGAAAATGGACCTTTATCTGGAAGATTTTGATGTGTCCGAACTGATAAAAGAGGTGGTCAGCACGGTCAAGCCGCTTGTGGACAAAAACAGCAACAGGCTGGAACTCCGATGCGGTGAAAATCTCGGCGTGATGCACTCGGACATGACCAAAATCCGCCAGGGGCTTTTCAACCTCCTGAGCAATGCCTGCAAATTCACTGAAAAGGGAACGGTCACACTGGATGCCGCTCGTGTCTGTTCCGATGAAAAAGATGCGGCAGAAACCGGAAAAGAACGGTTTGTCTTCAGCGTCAGCGACACCGGCATCGGCATGAGGCCCGAACAGATGGGAAATCTGTTTCAGGCATTTTCTCAGGCAGAGGCTTCCACCACCCGGAAATTCGGGGGAACAGGTTTAGGATTGGCAATCACGCAGCGATTCTGCAAAATGATGGGCGGCGATATTACGGTGCAGAGCGAATACGGAAAAGGTACAACTTTTACGATTCGGGTCCCGGCGCGGGTCGTCAAACCCGAACCTGAAACATCCGTCACCTCTCCGGGGGGAGGGCAGAGCGAGGGGAATGCGCCGGAGCCGCCTGTTCCGCCCGAATCAGAAAACGACGCCGGCACCGTATTGGTCATTGACGATGATCCTTTTGTGCGGGATATGATGAAACGCTTTCTCGCCAAAGAGGGCTTCCGGGTGGAAACGGCTGCCGGGGGCGCGGAGGGGCTGAAAGCCGCCAAAGAACTGCATCCTGACGCGATCACGCTGGATGTGATGATGGCTGGCATGGACGGCTGGTCTGTGCTGACCGCGCTGAAAGCGGACCCGGAACTTGCCGACATTCCGGTGATTATGCTCACCATCATAGACAACAAGACAATGGGCTATGCCCTGGGCGCGTCCGATTACATGACCAAGCCTGTTGACCGGAACCGTCTGCTGACCATTCTGCGAAAATATTCAGGCGGTTTGCCGAATTGCCGGGTGTTAGTTGCGGAAGACGACGCGCAGACGCGGGAAATGCTGCGCCGCATGTTGGAAAAAGAAGGCTGCGAGGTCTCCGAGGCGGAAAACGGGCGTGTGGCATTGGAGCGGATGAATGAGAATTGTCCGAAACTGATTCTGCTGGATCTGATGATGCCGGAAATGGACGGTTTTGAGTTTGTGTCGGAATTGCGCCGCCATGAAGAATGGCGTTGTGTTCCGGTTGTAGTCATTACGGCAAAAGATATTTCCCCTGAGGACCGGGAGCGGCTGAACGGATATGTGGAAAAATATCTTCAGAAAGGCGCGTACAGCAGCGAGGCTTTGCTCAGAGAAGTGCGGAATCTTATAGAAGTGAGAAGTGAAGCACGAATGCACGAAAAGCGGCAGTGATATAAAAGAGGTGATTGCAGGGTGTCAT
>DZCT01000549.1 GCA_022736535.1 Desulfatirhabdium butyrativorans
GGAACGGGGACGCGGAGCGTCCGGGCTGCATTCCCACGCAGAGCGTGGGAACGAGCAAACCTGCAACTTGAAAAAAGGAACAAAATAAATGCAGAAATTAAAAGACGATACATGGGTATGGGTTTTTGTTCAGAATCCTGAAGGAAATGAACAGTTGGTCGGACAGATTGACGAAGCAAATAACATCTCATTTATTCCGGCTTTTCTTGAAAAAGACGAGGCTTTGAAATGTTACAACAGTCTTGCGCTTGAAAAAGGCAGAAAATATGAAACACAGGCGATCATATATGAAGACCTGATCCGCTATGCTTCTCAAAACGGGTTTCTGGTGTTTGTGCTGAACGGGTCCGGCGAAATTCTGGATAAAATTCATCCGAAGTAGAGACGCAAAATCTTGTGTCTCTGCCCTTGTCATTTCAATGAACCGCAGAGACGCAAAATCTTGCGTCTCTGCAAGAGATTGCACTATCTGAAGAAAGGATATTCTATTATGTTGAAAGTTTATGCTGCGACCTGGTGTCCCCACTGTGTGAAAACTGTTGAATTTTTGAAGAAAAATCAGATTGAATTTGAATATGTTGACATTGAGAAAGCCCCGGCGGATGAGGTGAAAAAAGTCATCGAAGTCAACGGCGGCCATGACTGGGTAGTTCCCACGCTTGAATATCAGGGCAGATGGCGCAAAGGGAAATTTTTCAATGCCGAAGGTTTGAAAAAAGATTTGGCAGAAATGGGAGTCATATAAATTGATATTTTATGACGGAACATATCGTCTGAGAAACACGGATGAATGCTGCAAAAGACTTGTCGGCAAATGGTCAGCCTGCTGGCGGGTGAGAATCATAGACCTTTCCATGAGTCAGCCGGAGGTGACGCATCTGCGGCCTGTTGTGGTCGTGGCAACGCAGACCGGAGAGGGGATATTTAAAACCACCTGTGCGGAAAGTCTCGGGAAAAAAATATGCCGGGATTTCAATTTAGATGTCAGAAACATTCTGTGGATTGAGCCGCTTCCGGGCGAAGCGGATAAAATATGCGTAGCCGTATTTACGCCGAAATTCTATTTCGGACATGAAAAATTTTATTTTATCCGCTGGCGTCCTATCCTGCCCAATGAGCTGAAAATGATTCTGCCTTTCATACCGGAATTGTCAGGTGTTCCGGTTCCGTAGGGAGGCATGAAAATAGCCCGGCAATTTATTGCCGGGTTTCCTGATGCGGCGACAGAAGAGCGGGAGAAAGGCAGATGAGTTATTATTTTGCATTATTATTCCGCCGGTGTTAAAATTTATGGAATGGACCGTAACAGCCAAAAAGAAAGTTCAAAAACAGGTTGAAAAACTGCCGCCGAATGTGAAAAAATTACTGGCAAGGCTTTTGGCAGAAATCAGGAGTTATGGTCCTGTGAGAGGCAACTGGCATCATTACAGTTCGTTAGGCAATAGCCGCCATCATTGCCATCTTAAAAAAGGGCATCCTGTCTATGTGGCGGTTTGGGAAGTGATTGACAAAGAAATACGTCTGATCGAGGTGTCTTATGTGGGAACGCACGAAAAAGCTCCCTATTGAACTTAATTTCATCGGGCCCCCTGAAAACAGAGATAAGGCAATTGCGGTTTTGGAAAGTTTGGGATTCAGAGAAATATCCGATACGGTTTCTTGGGAAAATCTCTTCCCCGAATACAGCAGAGAGGAACTTCCAGGAGTTATTCTTGCCGGATCCCGTATTAAAGAAGGGCTGACTCAGAAGCAGTTATCCGATATGACCGGAATTTCCCGGCGTCATATTTCGGAAATGGAAAACGGCAGGCGTCCTATAGAAAAAGAAACAGCGAAAATTTTGGGGCGGGCTTTGAATGTCGGATATAAGGTTTTTATGAAATAAGGGGCAAGGTTTTGCGGAAAGATTCTTTAAGTCCCGTAGGGACGCATGAAAATAGCCCGGCGATTTATTGCCGAGATTCCATTACGGGACTCGAAAAAAACGGGGACATTTTTTTCCGGCGATACCTATTTTCAGCCTTGGGCGGGCTGTTTCCTGTCCGTCCCTGTTAAATACAATGAAAGGAATTAAATAATATATGGAAATTCAAACGACAATAAAAGAATTTTCTGAAAAGATGGGAACACTGAACATATCTCCTGAGACTCGGATAACAGTGATAATAGAAACGCTCCGCCATACAGGGTGCGGTGAAAACGGAAAACTCCGTCTGCCGTTTTTGCACAGCAGGGTATGGGATGAAGAGGGCGGACCCTCCGATATTTCTGAAAACACAGATCATTACCTTTATCATCCGGAAGATGTTCATGGCAGATATGCACGGAGCATTGTACACGGCAAGGATTGTGTGCAATCTACAAGGATTGTGTCTAAGCAGGGATTTCTCGGCGATCCCGCAATCCCTGCTTAAACACAATCCTTGCAGATTCACGCCTCTTGCAGACTCATATATCTTCGGATATAATAGTAAAGATATAACAGAAACAATCACAAAAAAGGAGGTAACAAAATGAAATCACAGAAAAACAACGTAACAGCTTTTTGGAAAAGTCTTTTCGTCTGTCTGTTCCTTTCGGCTTTTCTCATCATGCCCGCAGAGGCTGAGGAGGAACGCTATGTGTTTGAGCGGATGTGGCCCGAGTTGCAGCAGCCCTGGTATTTTAATTACCCTTACGGCGTAGCCGTTGATAAAAACGGCAATGTCTATGTGGCGGATTCATATAACAACCGTATCCAGAAGTTTAGTTCTGACGGCACATTTATCAGCAAATGGGGAAATCAAGGTTCGGGAGACGGGCAATTTAATTATCCCGGGGGAATAGCAGTTGACAGCGCAGGCTTTGTCTATGTGGCGGATCAAGGAAACGACCGAATCCAGAAGTTCAAATCGGACGGCACTTTTATCACTAAATGGGGAAGCGAAGGTTCGGGAGACGGGCAGTTTTCTTATCCCAACGGAATAG
>DZCT01000550.1 GCA_022736535.1 Desulfatirhabdium butyrativorans
GGACTCTTGAAGCAGAAAAGCCGATTCAGTACAGAAGCAACGGCGTTTGTCTCGGAGGCAAACTTCGTCTGAGTTACGGTGAAAGGGCATTTGTTCTGCATCTGCGTCCGCCGCACGGGAAACCAGAGTAAACTGAGAGCAATGTCAACAACTCAAAAGGGTTTTACTTTACTCGAAGCAGTTGTGGCGATGTTTCTGATCGCCAGCATCGGTATGGCTTCTTTTGACTGGATTAACAGCAGTTTGGAGAGTCTCGGACGGGTGCAGGAACATCACTCGCGCCAGCAGGCTGTCCGCAACGTGCTGGCTTTCATGGAAACAATCAACCCGATGGAAAAGCCGAGGGGCAACGCAGAAATGGGCGCATACACCATTGAATGGGAGTCAAACCTTGCCGCGCCGGAAAAAGACGGCGCAGGACATCCCGCAGGGATCAGTCTGTATCGGCTGGGGCTTTATGATACGCATGTGCGAATTGCTTCAAATAAAAAAGAAATTGCCGAGTTTGACTTGCGCCGGACAGGATACCGTCAGGTGCGTGAATTTCAAATTAATTTCTAAAGTTAAGCAAAAAGAAGTCAAAAGCGGCAAGTCGGTTTTCAACTTTCAAAAAGGCTTCACACTGATGGAGATGCTGGTCGTACTGATATTGACCGGGCTTATCAGCACATTGCTGATACAGGGCTTGACGCATGTACTGGGTTTGCGCATCCGTTTTTTGTCTCAATTGGAAAAGCAGACTACGGAAACGCTTCAGGCGCATTGGTTCAGAGAAATTTCAAGATCGCTCGTTCCGGATCATCCGAGCGGAAAAAATATTTTTTCCGGAACTGAGCAGGGATTTCAAGGTCTTTCTTTCGCTTCTCTGAGCGGAATAAAAGGTGTTCCGACACCTGTATTTATAGAATTAGTTTATAAAAGCGGAAATATTTTTCTGCAATATAAAGAGACAAATCCGAATGCACTTATCGGTGATGAAACTTTTGCAGCGTGGGAAATTGCAAGATGGACAGGTCACGGCGGCAGATTTTCATATTTGGACAGGAGCGGACGCTGGCACAGTCACTGGCCCCCGCCAATTGACAAGTCAAACCAGTTGCCCGAAGGCATTCTTTTGGAAGCAGACGATGCGCTCGGCAAAGTCAACTGGTTTGTCTCACCGGCGGGCAGGCGTGAGCCGAAGCCCACGCTCAAGGATTTTTTGGGATGAGGGGCAGCAATGCCTAAGTTATCTATAACTTGCAACCTGCAACCTGCAACGAAAAATGACTAACCAAAACGGATTCATACTGGCAGCTACGCTGTGGATATTGGCAGCGATAACGCTTTCGGCGGGCTTTTTTGCGCTCTGGACTCAGCACGCGCTTGAACTTGCACGCCGGGGAGAAGAAAATCTGCATGGAGAAATTGATCTGAGCGGAACACAGGCAACGCTTTTGTATCTTCTATGCACACAGCCCATGACGCTTGGCGGGCTGACCGTTCCGGAAGACAAACCGGATGAGACATCGCAGGAAAATATGAATCCGATGGACATTTCAATGAGTCCAATCGGCGGGGAGATTGCGCTGGATGACCGTCCTTACAAGGGCTTGGGCAAAGCCTGTTTTTCTGTTCAGGACGAAGGCGGACTGATGGGTTTGAATAATTTCTACACCTCGCATCTTGAGAATTTGCTGGGTTTGCTGGGCGTTCCTGCGCCGCACCGCGGTCCTCTGCTCGACAAACTTCTCGATTATACAGATATGGACGACCTGCACCGTCTCAACGGCGCTGAAGAAGACGAATACAGAAGAATGGGGCTTCCCGCGCCGCCGAATCGTTTTCTGCTGACAAGTTGGGAAATTGCAAATGTCTTAGATTGGAAAGATCAGCCCGGCTTGTGGAGTCAAACGCCGATTCCGAGACTGACGACAATCTCATCAGGCGGCGCGCCGAATCTGAACACGGCTCCGAAGGAGATATTGATGACGCTGACAGGCATAGATGCGGATACGGCAGTGCGGCTGATTGAAGCCCGCGAGGAAAAGCCTTTTGCTTCTGTCCGGGAAGTTCAGGAGGCAGCCGGCAGCGATCTTTCGCTTGATCCCCTGGGGACGGCATTGTTTCCGTCTGCCTATCTCCGCCTGACGCTTTGGCAGGAAGGCGGCCCGCGCATGAGAGAAGTTCATGTTTGTCTCACGCCCCGCGCCGACAAAAAAGCGCCGTGGCTCATTGATTATGAATTACTCATCTCCATGACTCAGGAACAAAAACATGAAGCCGTACAAGCGATTCCAAGCCCTGTTTTCGCCCCAGCGCTATATCCAAACCCGCAGTAATATTTTTCCGCCTCTCAAAAAGACGCTGGGGCGGCATCAGTGGGTGGTTTCCCGAAGTCTCTGCATGTATCGGGTCTTTGTGCTGGGAGACATTCCGCCGGCGGAGCGCAACAGCGCGCTGAATCTCCGTATCCGGCAGTGGAGTCCTTTTGCTGAAACCGGTCATTATGCGGTCTGGCGAAATGAGACAGCGCAAGTCTGGATATGGGATGAAGCAAAACGGCGTGAGTCCTCGGAAGCTTTCGGCGTAAATGTCTCGCACATTTTCCCGGAAACCGTATTGCGTGAGCAATTGGAGAATCATGAATCTCTGCGTATTGTCTCCTGCATAGAAGGTTTGGAGGCGCAGGTTTGGAAAAACGGCGTACTGGCGGGCAGCCGATGGTGGGCGGAATTACCGCATCCGGATGAATGGAAACGCTTTCTGCTCGCGCATGATCTGAATCCTGCAATGCTTCCGCCTGTTTTTGAAGAAATCCCCTGGTTGGATCGCCCTTGGGGAAAACCATCTGAGATTGCTTTAATTTTAAGTCTCCGCCATGAGCGATTATGGGTTTCGATTGTTGCGGCAGTGTTTGCATTTTTGCTGATATGGGACGGCATCACAATATGGCGGTGGCGTCACGAGGGAAAGGTGATGGCGGA
>DZCT01000081.1 GCA_022736535.1 Desulfatirhabdium butyrativorans
AGAGGTGAGGGGAGAAATGCCTCTGACCTCTTACCTCGGACCTCTCACCCCTCATTTAATTTTTCCAATGATTTCTTTTTTTGCCGCTTTTGCCGGTGAATCTGTGTCAAACGGGGAGATTCCGTTCAGGTCTGCTTCAATCAGGGTATTGTCATAAGGCAGAAATCCGAGGAAATCAAAGTCCGGCAGATTTGTTTTTAAAAAATCTTCATCTGATTTGCTGCGAATTTTGTTGCCGATCACCGCAAGATTCGTCAGTCTGATTTCAGACGCAAGCTTTTTGATATGTCCTGCGGTTTCAATGCTCCGTCTGCCCGGCTCCACCACCACCAAGAGTTTGTTCACCGCCTGCGCGGTGGCTCTGCCCAGATGCTCGATGCCCGCTTCCATGTCCATGACCACGACCTCATCCCTTGCCAGCACAATATGCGTGACAAGCACTTTCAGCAGCGTGCTTTCGGGACAGATACAGCCGGAGCCGCCTTTTTTCACGCCTCCGAGACGCATCAGTTTGATATTTTCAAATTTTACCGAGAGCGCGTCCGGCAGATCGTCCACTTTGGGATTCAGCTTGAAAAAGCCCCCGATAGTGCCGGGTCTTGCCTCGGTTCTTTCAAAAATCAGTTCTTTCATTTCGGAAATCGGGGTGATTTTGTCCGCGTCCGCAATGCCGAGCGCGGCGGCAAGATTGGCATCCGGATCCGCATCTATGGCAAGCACCCGTTTTCCCTGTTTGTTCAGCATCCGTATCAGGAGCGCGGCAAATGTTGTTTTGCCCACGCCGCCTTTACCGCTGACGGCTATTTTCATTCTTTGTCCTTTCAATTTTTGGCAGAGACGCAAAATTTTGCGTCTCTGCCGCCCAATTTTTATCAGAGTTCCGAAGTTGACCGTTTAAATAAAATTAACCATAAAATTCGCAAAGGAAAGCGCGAAGTTCGCAAGGATATATTTTTAAAACTTTTTGAGAACGCTGCGCCGTTTTTTTTCAATGCGGAAATTCCAACTGCATAACGCATAACAGTTTTAAAAAAAACGGATTTTGCAACTGATATGCTTTAATTATGAAAAATAGGCTATCATTTTCTTGACCAAAGATCAAGAGGCTGATAGAATTATATAGTTTTAATGCCAAACATACAACGGAGCATAACTTTCTGTGTTATCTGTTTTATTAAAGGGAATGCAACTGAAAATCGGCTTCAGATTCTTATTTATCCTTTCATTGGGACTGGCGCTGCTCATGTTTTTCACGGGGCTTGCTGTCAAACAGTTTGCAGTCGGAATGGAGGATTTTTATGTTTCCAGAAATGAAACATACATGCGGAATCAGGCACATGATTTTCTCTCCCAACTGACCGGCGAGCAGTCCATGCGATATGAGGCTGCTTTTCAGAAAATTGCCGCGGCCTCGTCTCTGATCTCAAAACAGGCAGCCTTTTTTCTGGAAAATGCGGCTGTCTATGGAAGAAAGGGGCTTGCGGCAAATGAACGTCTGACGGTTTATCCGCCCAACGGCATATTTTCAAATGACAGCTTTGACAGGGTAATGGCAATATACTGGGGATCCTCCTGGCTGTCTTATGAAATGACCCAGCAGATGAACGCGCTTTCCCATGCGGATCCGCTGCTGATAGAGATCAAAAAGCTGTATCCCGAATGCGCTGCCGCCTATATTGTCACGGAATCGGCAATGATGCGCTATGTTCCGAATGTCCATATTGTGGAAAAACTGCCCTCGTCCAAAGCCTATGATGTGAGAGATGAAAGTTTTTATCAGATTGCCGGAGACAAAAACAATGCGGGACACAACACCGTGTGGACAGACGTATATGTCAACAAAGCCGGAAACGGACTGATGGTGACGGCAAGCACGCCTGTTTATGACAGAAAAGGGCAATATATCGGCGCCGCCGGCGTTGATCTGATGCTCGACAGAATCATAAACGATATTCTGGGCAAAAAAAGTACGCTTTCGGACAGACCGCAGGACATGATGAACAGCTTTTTTGCTTTTCTCATAGATCGTAAAGGGAAAAGCATTGTGTTTCCGTCAGCTTATGCAAAAATATTCGGACTCGGAGCGGGAAAATCTGTTTCGCTGAGTCCCGGTTTTGTTTACGGATACAGCCTGCTTGATGCAGCCGATGCGGAAGTCGGAAAAATCGGGCAGGACATGATTGAGAAAGACCATGAGTCAGCCCGCTTTTTTCCCGAGGGAAATCCCTACATCATCTCTTTCCATTCCATTCCCTCTACAGAGTGGCGGATAGGCATTGCGGTTCCGGAGTCCGCTGTTTTTTCCCCGCTTCAGGAAACCCTTGACGCGCTGAACATCAAAGCTGAAAAGCTGAGTATCGGATGTTTTTCAGCAGCATTTTTCTTTATCATCTTTGCCCTTATTGTCGGCGCGGCATTTTTGATGAGATATTTTGTCAAAGCCCCGCCTGTCGAAAAAACAGATGAGATAAAAAAAGAAGAAAGCGGAAAAGAAGAGAACTTTATAGAAGAATTTGTCATAGAAGAAGACCTGACAATAGAAGACCTGACAATAGAAGACCTGATTATAGAGGAAGAAACAGCAAAACAGCCTGCAATAGCAGAAGAAAATGCAGCTCTTGATCTGGCGGCTTCTTACAGCAAATTAGTCAAAGCTTTGCAGAAAGTCACCGAAGTGGAAAAAGAACATTCTGTAAAGCTTCAGGAGGAGATTTCCGAGCGGCGGCGGGTGGAAGAAGAAATCCGGCATCTTTCAAGCCGGCTGATTAACAGCAATGAGGAAGGCAGAAAAGCGCTGGCGCAGGACCTTCACGATGAATTCGGACAGACCTTAGCCGCGCTGCACATGAGCGCGGAATCGCTTCACAGTTCCATTCCTGAGGAATTGAAAGAACAGAAAGAAAAAATCGGCAGTTTAATTCAGCTGATCGAACATCTGGGCGATAAAATCAGGAGTATTTCATCTGACCTGCGCCCCGACTTGCTCGACGATCTGGGGCTTGTTCCCACGCTGGAGTGGTATATCAAAGAATTTCATGAAAAAAAACAGGATATCAGACTCAATTTTCAGGCAATCGGCTTTGTCCGAAAACGTCTTTCTCCTGATGCGGAACTGGTCTTGTACCGGATTTTTCAGGAAAGTATCAACAACATCGTAAAACATGCAAAAGCTCAGGAAACCAATGTCACGCTTACCTACAGCCATCCGAATGTCATTTTCATCATTAAGGATAACGGCGTGGGATTTGATGAAAAAACAAGGGGAAAAGACGGCATCGGTCTCTTGGGAATGCGGGAGCGGGTGGTTGCCATGAAAGGCATTATTGACATTCGTTCTGCCATCGGAAAGGGAACGACCGTCAGGGTTGAGCTTCCGGTTGCCTGAGCAACGGAATCTCCCGCAGAGATTGAGAAACTAAGTTTCTTTAAGAAACTTAGTTTATTACTGCCGACAAACCGCTTCAGCAGAATTGAATCTGTTTTCAGCCCGGGCGGTTTGCAATGCTTTTCTCTGCGTGCTTTGCGCCTTTGCGGGAAACAGTTTACTTAACGGAGAATTAAAATGGAAAAAATAAAAGTATTGATTGCGGATGATCACGCTGTCGTAAGAGAAGGCTTGCGGAAACTTCTGGAAGAACAGACAGATATGGAAGTTGTGGGAGAAGCGACCGACGGTTTGCTGGCAGTAAAAAAAGTCAAGGCGCTTCATCCCGATGTCGCGGTACTTGACATTGCCATGCCCCAACTGACCGGTCTGGAGGCAGTGGCGCTGATTAAGGAAGCGGTTCCGGAAACACAGGTCGTGCTGCTTTCCATGCACATCAAAGACGCGTATGTGCATCAGGCGCTGAGTTCCGGCGCGCTGGGATATGTGCTGAAAGCATCGCCGACGTCTGATGTGCTGGAGGCTATCCGCACCGCGCACCGGGGCGAGCATTATCTGAGTTCCAAGATTAACTCCAAGCTTATCAGCACCTTTCTGAAGGGCAAAGACGAGAAACCCGCAGAAAGCGGATACAATCTGCTTTCGGAGCGGGAACAGCAGGTGTTCCGGCTGCTGGTGGAAGGCAGAAGCAATGCCGATATTGCCGAAATTCTGTGCATCAGTTCAAAGACTGTTGACAAACACCGGGCGAATACCATGAAAAAACTCAATATCCACAACATGGTGGAAATGGTGAAGTATGCGATTAAAATCGGGATTATCGGTCCCGAACTCTGGGATGAGTAAAACTTTATTTTCCTTTTCCAAGTTCTTCCTTATCGGTTTTTCTTTTATTTTCAGACCGAAGTAGGATATTTCTACCCAAAAAGTAGGATATTCCCACCCTTTGATTACGTCTTCCGCCCTATTGATTTATTTCTCTCCTTATTTTATGTATCTTTCAAAAAGCATTCTGTGAGAATAACCTGATAACTTTCTAATTTTTTATAAAAAAAGTTATTTTCATATCTCATCTGCGGGGGAAAAATATTTCCCACAGAGTTCACAGAGGGTTTCCCACAGAGTTCACAGAGGATTTCCCACAGAGTTCACAGAGAGATTTTTTTAAACTCTGTGATCTCTGTGGTCTTTATCTTCTCTGTGCCCTCTGTGGGAAACCCTCTGCGGGAAAAAAACGGGCTTAACAAAATATCATACAAAGTCAAAAGCAAATGTGCGGCTTAGGTGTTGAGCGGGCGTGTTTTTTTAAGGAGAAAATAAATGTACAGAATAAAAATCTTGATAGCAGACGACCACGCAATTGTGCGGGACGGATTACGAAAGCTGCTGGAGGAACAGCCGGATATGGATGTGATAGGCGAGGCAGCCGACGGTGTGCAGGTCGTGAAAAAAGTCAAGTCGCTCCGCCCCGATGTCGCGCTGATTGATATTGCCATGCCCCGGTTAAGCGGTTTGGAAGCAACGGGGCTGATAAAGGAAAGTTTGCCGAATATTCAGATTGTGATGCTCTCCATGCACGAAAAAGATGCTTATGTGGATCGGGCGTTGGCTGCAGGCGCGCTGGGCTATGTTCTCAAAGCATCGCCGACCTCCGATGTCTTGGAAGCCATTCGGGCTGTTTACCGAGGCAAGTATTTTCTGAGTTCCAAAGTCAACGCCCAGATTATTGACACTTATCTGAAAAATCGGAAAGAAAAAAGCGATGTCAGCAATTACAATCTTCTCTCGGAAAGAGAACAGCAGGTGTTCCGTCTGTTAGTCGAAGGAAGAGAAACCTCCGAACTCTCTGATATTCTGTGCATCAGCCTGAAGACCGTGAAAAAACACCGTGCAAATATTATGAAAAAATTAGATATTCACAATATGGTGGATATGATGAAATATGCTGTCAAAATCGGAATTGTGGGACCCGAACTGTGGGAAGAGGAGTAAAGAATCGCCGCATTTGCAGCAGAGCCTGTTCCCGGCTGATTTCTGTAAAGGGTAACGAGAAATTGAGTGTAAATAGAATAAATCTATCATCATTGTTTTCCGTATTGACAAAAACGATGATCGTGTCTATTGTTATAGGACATAAACAAACCGTGCAGAAAATTCTGTTTGCGAGGCACGATCAAAGGAGGGCATAAGCGATGCTTGAAGTAACACCTGCAGCAATTCAGCAGATTGCTGAATATTTTAAAGATAAAGAGGTATTGCCGATTCGGGTTTTTCTGAATGAAGGCGGATGAGGCGGACCGTCTCTGGCATTGGCTCTGGATGAGCCGAGAACAAATGATCTTGTTTATGAAATCGGCGGGTTCAAGTATGTGGCGGACAAGGTTTTCATGGATAAAGTCAAACCTGTAAAGATAGATTTTCTCGAAGTCGGCTTCAAAATTACAGCCGGTATCGAGTTCGGCTCTGCCTGCGGCACGAGCTGCAACACAAAAGGTTCATGCTGTTCGGGAAGTTAGGGAAGTGAGAAGTGAGAAATTTTATCCGAAGTTGAACTGTTTTTTCAGCAATTCCCGTGTGCTGAGACTCAGTTTGAGGGCCTGCATTTCCTGCGCCGATACCCAGCGGGCATCCAGCACATCATCTCCGGGACGGAGTTCGCCGCTCACATAATCAGCGATCAGGTCAACAATCACGTAGTGAAACTGAACGCGGTTCTCATTGTCGCGTACAATAACATCAAAAGTGAAAACCGGCATTCCTGCCTTTATCACAATGCCGGTTTCCTCATAAATTTCCCGCTCTGCTGCTGCCTGAAGCGTTTCTCCCAAATTCACGCTCCCGCCTGGAATCGCCCACATTTTTTCTGCCGGCGCCTGTCCCCGCAAAACAAGCAATACTTTGTTTTCGTTGAAAACAATTGCGCCGGCAGCCGCCCGGGGGCTGTCCGGATAAACCGTTCCGGTTCCGCTGTGATGTTTTGAATCTGTCTTCATGCCAATATTTCAGCCGCTTCTCTCATCAGTTTGCCCACCGCCATTTTCTGGGGACATTGCTGTTCCGCCCTTGTGTAGTCAAGCCTGTTGATCTGCTTTCGTATTTCTTCGGGAATTTCGTTGAAAAGCCTTCTTGCCCGGTCACGGTCTCCGTAATCCCGAAAATACATGAGATACCGCATGATGTCGCAGACCGGCGCGGCGCTGTCAACTGCGGATTCGCAGACAGAAGCGCAGCCCCGGCAGTAATCCGAAGCGGTTTCGCCCGCGTATTGTCTCAGCAAATCCGTATCTCTTGACGAAAGCTTGGTTTTGTCTAATGCCGCGGCGATATTTGCCATCAGAATCGTCATGTTGGGCATCTGGGAACAGATGCTCGCGATATTCGGCTCTTCCCATACAGCCTTGAGTTTTGCCTGCTTGTCGGTAAATCCTTTTTCCATAAAACGCCCTGCCATCCTGAGTTCGGGTTCGCTGTCTGTTTTCACCGCGCCGCCGCCCTGGGTTTTCATGGCAGTCAGACCGATGCCGGCTTTTGCACAGGCTTCCACCGCTTTTTTCATCTCATCTCCGTGCATGATGCGGTAGTTGTAAGTCATCATAATGCCGTCAATCCAGCCTAACTGAGCGGCTGCCAGCATACATTTTTCCATGTTGCTGTGGGTGCTGAAACCGAAAAACCGAATTTTTTTATCGGCTTTCGCCTTTTCCGCCCAGACTTTGGTTTCATCATCCAATTCACGAATGGGTTTGATGCCGTGAATAAAATAAAGATCAATGCAATCCGTGTTCATCCGCTCAAGGGAACGGTTGAGATATTCGGTGATGCCTTTGGGATCCCGGGCGTCGGATTTTGTCACCAAAAAGATTTTCGAGCGGTCTTCCGGGTATTTGCTGAAATATTTTCCGATGCCTTTTTCACTGTCGCCGCCTTCGTAGCAGTCCGCGGTATCCCAATAAGTGACGCCCCGTTGCAAGGCATGTTTCAGCAGCAGTTGATTGGAAGGAATGTCAAACATCCCGCCGAGCGAAAGAACAGAGACATTCGCCCCGGTTTTGCCGAAGGGGCGGGTGGGGATTGCCGTCTGTTCGGGCGCAGTCTGCGCCGATGCGCCGGGAATCGGCATCAGCGGCGTGAGCGCCGATCCTGCGCTCACCGCGCCGACCGTTTTCAGGAAATCTCTGCGTGACCATGTTCTGTGTTTTTCGGACATATTAACTCCTTTGTTTCAGGTTACAGGTTTCAGGTCACCTAAGTCACCTGTTACCTGTCACCTTTTGAAAAATGCTGTGAATCTGCCATCTGCATTTCAAGCCCGTATTTTTCCAGCGCGATGCGGGCTGCCCGGTTAATCGGCAGCAGACGTGTGCCGAGATAAGGATCAATCCCTGAGAACTGAAGGGAAAAATCCGTAAAATTCAGAGAAACAAGCCCCTCAGCAACCGCTTTGCCTGCGGATTCGACAAGGGCTGGAAATGCCTTTTTCTGATATATGCAGGCTGCCAATATCGGTTTGCCGTTTTTATCTTTTACAGAGGCAAAGCCGAAGAGTCGGCACACCGAAGGACGCCATGAGTAAAACCCGCATCGCCCGTTTCCGGAAATCAGCGGGTCCGGCTGATAAAACACGCAGGGAGCCGTGTCGCCGACTTGGGAAAGCCGTTCAAGCCAGTCTGCGGCTTCGCCTCTGCGAAATAATTCTTCTGCGAGCGGAAGCATTTCGATCACAGAAGCTTCGACTTTGCGGGAAGTGCTGCAACAGATTCCGCAAAGCGGGGGGCAGTGCAGTTGTGTCAGCGACTGAGATTCGGCGTTTTTTCCGTCTATATCAGAAAATATTGTTAATATCTTGAAAATAATATCTTTTTTCATAGAAACTTGTTTTAATATCGTTTATGTCTTGTTTTCAGATTAATTTTAACCTTGCTTATCTTTATTTGCAAGAATTATGTCTGCCACAGGGATTGTTTATAAGCAGGGATTGCTTGACGCTCCGGAACTCCCTGCTTATAAACAATCCTTGTAGATACCGAGTCTGTGAAATCCGACAAGCCTGAAAAAGTTGGCAGAAATCCTGTCAATCCTTTAATCAGGTGAATCAGGGTTCAGACATTTGCGCTCAACTGCCCGCACGCGGCTGAAATATCCTGCCCCTTGCTTTCACGGATCATCACCGTGTAATTCTGTTTCTTCAGAATTTCCTGAAACTGCAAAATCACAGACGGTTCCGGTCGCAAAAATTCGCTGCCTTTATGCTCGTTGAACGGAATCAGATTGATTTTCGCTTTCACGGGTCTGAGAATTTCCGCAAGCTTTTTCGCCTGTTTCGCACTGTCGTTGACACCTTTTATAAGAATATATTCAAAAGTGATGCGGCGGCGAGGTTTCAGGCGAAAAGTTTTGCAGGCTTCCAGAAGCGTTTCCAAAGGATATTTGCGGTTGACCGGCATGAGCAGATTCCGGGTCTCATTGTCCGCCGCGTTCAGGGATACCGCCAGATTCACATCGCTGTCGCGCCCCAGATCGGAAAGACACGGCGCAAGCCCTGCGGTGGAAACGGTCACCCGGCGGCTTGAAATCTTCAGACCGAAATCGCCGTCGGTAATCATATTGACAGCCGCAATCACGTTGCTATAATTAGCGAGCGGTTCGCCCATTCCCATGAAAACGATATTGGTAAGAGGCGCGTCAAATCCCCCCTGCCCCCCTTTAGAAAAGGGGGCCCGGCTAAGAACAGACAGGGCTTCCCCCTTTTGTAAAGGGGGACCGAGGGGGATTTCATTCTGAATATCCCGAACCTGGGCAATGATTTCGCCTGATGTGAGGTTGCGTGAAAAACCGCCTTTTGCGGTCATGCAGAAAGCGCAGCCCTGCGCGCATCCCACCTGAGTGGAAATGCAGAGCGTATAATGATCTTTTTCCGGAATCAGCACGCTTTCGATATATTTTCCGTCAGCCAGTTGAAAAAGATATTTCCGGGAACCGTCCTGTGAGGTCTCAACGCGTGTTTTTTTAAGACGGGCAATGATAAAATGCTCGGAAAGCATAAATCTGATGTCCTTTCCCAGATCGCTCATCAGATCAAAACTGTCTGTCTGCCGCACATAGACCCATTTAAAAATCTGAGCTGCTCGGTAAGGGGCGATTTCCCGCTTTCTGAGCCATGTTGTCAATGCTTCGCGGGTAAAATCTTTGATGTCTGTTTTTGATGTCTGTGTCATTTTGCTTGACATACCATGATTAAAATATTAATTTCAAGATTTTAATGTATAAAAAACGGTGCTTTTATGTTTGAAAACCTAAGTGACAGACTTGACAGTGTTTTTAAGAAGCTCAAAGGCCACGGCCGGCTCACGGAAAAAAATATCGAAGACGGTCTGAAAGAAGTTCGGATCGCGCTTTTGGAAGCCGATGTTCATTACAAGGTTGTAAAAAAATTCATCGGTGATATAAAAGAGCGTGCGCTCGGGCAGGAAGTGATGAGAAGCCTGACCCCGGGCCAGCAGGTCATCAAGATCGTCAATGACGAACTTTCCGCGCTCATGGGAAGCACGCATGAAGAACTGGATCTTTCGGGACCGATTCCGATACCGCTCATGCTGGTGGGGCTTCAGGGTTCCGGCAAAACCACAACCGCGGGCAAGCTTGCGATTCTTCTGAGAAAAAAAGGCAGAAAGCCTTATCTGGTTCCGGCAGATGTTTACCGGCCTGCGGCAATCGAGCAGTTGCAGAAGCTGGGGGAACAGTTGCAGGTGCCGGTGTTTCCGTCGGAGTCGAGACATGATCCGGTCAAAATCTGCCGGGATGCGGTGACAGCCGCGCACAAAGCCGGCTGCGACACGGTGATTCTCGACACAGCAGGCAGGCTTCATGTGGATGAAGCGCTGATGGACGAACTTTGCCGCATCAAGGACGCGGTGCATCCTTCGGACATTCTTCTGGTGGCAGACGCCATGACAGGTCAGGATGCGGTCAATATTGCCAAAGCCTTTAATGACATGCTGGATATCGGGGGCGTGATTCTGACCAAGATGGACGGCGACGCAAGAGGCGGCGCCGCGCTTTCCATCAAAGCCGTCATCCGGAAGCCCATCAAGTTTATCGGCGTGGGCGAAAAGCTGAATCAGTTGGAGCCGTTTCATCCGGATCGGATGGCGTCAAGCATTCTGGGCATGGGCGACGTCCTGACCTTTATTGAAAAGGCGCAGTCTGTTGTTGACGAGGAAAAAGCGGCAGAACTTGAGAAAAAGCTGAGAAAAAGTCAGTTTACACTGGAAGATTTTCGGGATCAGATGATTCAGATACGGAAAATGGGTTCGCTGACGCAACTGCTTCACATGATACCGGGTTTCAGCAAAAACAAGCAGCTCAAAGACCTTGAGGTGGATGAACGGGAATTAGTCAGGATTGAGGCGATCATCAATTCCATGACGCCGCAGGAACGGCATCAGTACACAATTATCAACGGGAGCCGGCGGAAACGGATCGCCGACGGCAGCGGCACCAGCGTGCAGGATGTGAACAGACTTCTGAAAAACTACACGCAGGTGATGAAAATGATCAAGAAAATCAACAAAGGCGGTATCCGAGGGATCGGCAAAGGGGTATTGCCTTTTTAGCAGGTACGGGGTTCGGGGTCAGAGGTTCGAGGCGGCTCCCCGAACCTCGAACCCTTTTTAGCAGGTGCGGGGTGAGAGGTCAGAGGTTCGAGGCTGTTCCCCGAACCCCGAACCTCTTACCCCGAACCCTTATTTTTTTCAACACAGGAGAAATTATTACATGGTCAGAATCAGATTGGCAAGGCACGGCACAAAAAAAAGACCTTTTTACCGGATTGTGGCAGCGGAGAGCGAATGTCGGCGTGACGGCAGATTCATAGAAGTCATCGGCACTTACAATCCGCTGTCAGAACCGGCGCAGATAGCCGTCAACCCGGAACGGGTCCGGCACTGGGTGGAGCAGGGCGCAATTCCTACGGATACGGTAAGAACGCTTCTGAAAAAAGGAAAGTTTTTGGAAACGCCTGCTGAATCCTGAAAATACGGCAGGGCAGACACGGAAAGCAGAAAAAACAAAAATTATTTTTGCTTTTTTGCGGTTTTAAGGTTACATTGATCAGGAAAAAGATGTTATTGTAATTATCTGTGTTGCGGATGGCAGGGACATACAGCCGTCCGCAGCCTATCCCAAATTCTCAACAGCCGAAAAAAAAGGGAGGCGGAGCGATGAAAGATCTGATTAAGTATATTGCACAGGCGCTGGTTGACAAACCGGAAGAGGTATCGGTTGCAGAGGTGGAAGGAAATCAGACCTCTGTATTGGAATTAAAGGTGGCAAAAGAGGATCTGGGGAAAGTTATCGGAAAGCAGGGCAGGACTGCCAGAGCCATGCGGACCATCCTGAGCGCCGCTTCTGCCAAAGTGAAAAAACGTACCGTACTGGAAATTATAGAATAAATTCTCCCTCTCCCTTCCGGGGAGAGGGAATAAAAAAAACCGTTGACGGTTGAAACCATCAAAGATTGAATAGATTGAATACATCCGCTTTTCTCGCTGTCGGAAGGATTGTCGGGGTTCACGGCATCAAAGGGGAAGTGAAAGTTTTTTCATATTCGGAATCTTCCTCAGTTTTCAGGCCGGGTAAAATCTTTCTCTGCCTGAATCCCCCGGACAGAAATCAGTCTCCTGTTTCAGACAATCTTATACTGCATGAAATCATAAGGGCAAAACCCCACAAACAGGGCTTTCTTGTATTGCTGAAAGGCATCAGCAGCCGCAATGAAGCCGAGGCATGAGTGGGTGCCGAGTTTTTTGTTCAAAGAGCCAGTCTGCCGGAACCGGAAGAGGGAACTTATTACTGGGCAGACCTGATAGGGCTTGCTGTTTTCACAAATGAGGAACTGTATCTCGGACAGGTGGAAGCGATATTTCCCACCGGAAGCAACGATGTCTATGTCGTAAAGGACGGGGACAAAGAAACGCTGATTCCCGCGCTGGCATCTGTGGTGACAGGCGTTGATCTTGAAAACAGAATCATGCGGGTAAATCTGCCCGAAGGGCTGTTGGCTCTTAGCTCTTAGCCAAGAGAAACGGCAATTGACAAATGAAACTTGCGGTTCTGACAATTTTTCCCGAACTCTTTGTTCCGTTCTGGGAACACGGCATGATCCGCCGGGCTGTCGAGGCGGACAAAATTTCAGCTTCTGCTGTCAATATCCGGGATTTTGCCGAGGGCAGGCATCACAGCACAGATGACAGTCCCTACGGCGGGGGCTGCGGGATGGTGATGAACGCGCCGCCGCTTGCCGCCGCGATTCGGGCGGTCAGAAGCGGAATGCCGGGTGCGAGAACAGTTCTGCTCACGCCCCAGGGCAGAGTGTTCACCCAGGATATTGCCCGTGAACTTGCGGAAAAAGAGGGGCTTATTTTTGTCTGCGGCAGATATGAGGGCATTGATGAACGCATCTGTCAGGATTTTGCAGACGATGAGATTTCCATCGGCGATTATGTGATGACCGGAGGCGAGCTTGCGGCAATGGTCATTATTGATGCGGTGACGCGCCTGATTCCCGGGGTGCTGGGCGGAGAAGATTCCGCGGAGAAAGACTCTTTTTCAGAAGGTCTTCTGGAACATGCCCATTATACCCGCCCCCGCATTTTTGAGGATGAACAGGTGCCGGAAGTTCTGCTGTCGGGTCATCATCGGCAAATCGGGAAATGGCGATTGGAAAGTTCGCTGATACGCACTTTTCTCAAGCGTCCCGACCTGCTGGCAAACAGAGTTCTGAGCAGAACAGAATCGGAAATTCTCAGGAAATGGTGTCTTGACATTGAAAACATCCTGCGCGCCCAATCTTTATCTGGCGCTGACCCACTATCCGGTAAACAATAAAAACGGCAATATCATCGCGTCTGCGGTAACAAACCTTGATCTGCATGATATTTCACGGGCTGCAAAAACTTACGGTGCGCGTGCCTTTTATGTGATCACGCCGCTGACGGATCAGAAAGAATTGGCGGAAAAAATTGTTTCCCATTGGACGCAGGGCATCGGCGCAGCATACAATCCTGCCCGGCGGGATGCGCTGGAACTGATCCGGGTGAGCGATTCGCTGGAACAGACGCTTGAGCATATCCGCAGTCAGGAAGATATGATGCCGAAAACCGTGGTGACATGCGCCCGAAACTGTGAGGGAAGTATCAGTTTCAGCAGACTGCGGGAAATGCTGCAAAGCGGCGATCCGTTTCTGCTGATTTTCGGCACGGCATGGGGACTTGCTTCAGGCGTTATTTCCGGAGCGGATTATATTCTGGAACCGGTAAAGGGAAATACAGATTACAATCATCTGTCGGTGCGGTCTGCCGCGTCTGTGATATTGGACAGACTGACGGCGGGGGCGTAACCCCCAATGCCATTAAGTTAACAATTTCGTAGGTTGGGGTGAGCCTGCGAACCCCAACACCTGCCGGATGATGTCGGGGTTCGCCGGATGATGTCGGGGTTCGCCGGATGATGTCGGGGTTCGCCGGATGATGTCGG
>DZCT01000082.1 GCA_022736535.1 Desulfatirhabdium butyrativorans
ACAGAGGACACAGAGTTTTAAAAGCCCACGGAGAACACAGAGTTTTTTCTCTGTGTATTCTCTGTGATCTCTGTGGGAAAGAAAGCTTAACAAAATATCATATAAACTCAAAAGTGCAGATTTGCACACTTTGCCCTATCAAAATACTCCCATTACCCCATCATTAAAGATATAAAAAATTACACCCCGGCAGCCAATTAAGACAAATATTTTTTTATAATAATCTGTTGTATCAATAAGCAAAAAATATGCCGCTTTTTTAAATCCCGCTGAATTTTCCTGTCTCAACATACGCATTTTTCCCCCTGATTTACTCCCTCTGCGCCTGCAATTTACTCCTGCCGCCCCATTGACCTCCACCCGCAATACATATAAATTGCATCATAATATCAATTGGGTATGATTTTTTTCATTCAACAAACGTCATGCGCGTAGAGACGCACGGCCGTGCGTCTCTACAGGGGCGGAATGACAGAACGGAATTTAAAATGATGGAGGCTGGTTATGTTCAAAAAAATCGGGAAAGCAGTCATTATGCAGGCAATGTTTTTTTTATCATTTTATTTTTTCGAGGCAACGGGATGGGCGCAGTATGTGCTTGAGAAGCCGCCTGAGGGAATTTTCAGAATCGGCGGCACAGTAACAACATCCGGCGGCTTTCAACTGACGAATGGCAATAATGATCAGCCCAATGATAATCAGTTCAGTGATGAGGGCTATACTTTTGCTGTCACCCGGAAAGACGGCACCTTTTTTATTTCAGGAGACGGAAAAACCAAGTCAGAAGACACAGACGGTCTGAACGAGCATGATTACTATGTCATAGATATTCCGCTTTATGATGCGGTAACACAGCCGAAGGGAAAAAAGCCGGAGGAAACCGCATTTCTGCATGTATATAAAAACGGACTGGAATTATCAATGCTTTCCACCCCTAATACTTATGAATTTACCACTGTAGAAGGAGGAACCGCTGAAGAAAATCCGATTAAAGTAGGTCCGAAGCTGTATGTGTCACCGCCGCTGTATGTTATTACCAAAGAACGGGATAAAATAGAAATTAATGTTACAAAGGCGGGCAGCGATGAGGTGAATTGTACGCCGGAAACAGATGCGTCATGGATACATTTTTCGGAAATCGGGGAATTTGGAAACGATGATAAAGCAACAATAACAATTAATTGCGATGTCAGTACCGGAGAAAAAAGAATAGGGAAAATTGAGGTTTCAGGAAATCTCGCATCTGATACGCGCAGTTATGTGACCGTAGAACCCCGAACTGTTGAAATCATACAGACGGGCGACACGGCAGGCGATGTGAATCAGGACGGCATTCTGGATATGAAAGATGTTGCCTTAGTCCATCAGATACTCACGGGAACAGGTTCCGGCTCGCTGAAGGGCGATGTAAACGGAGACGGCAGGATAGGCACGGAAGAGGCAATTTATGTTTTGGAATATCTTTCCGGAAACAGAAAATAGATGAAAAGATTTCTCCTCACTGCGTTCGTCGAAATGACAATACGGCAGGGCGGGCCCTGCTAAGAATAGACGCCCCCGCCGCTGATTACCCTCCCGTGCGGCGGGGGGCGTAACCCCGCCCCACCGGCATTTTTTAATTTTTGACAGCGATTTGGTATGAGAAATGTCATTTCGAGCGTGGCGAGAAATCTGATGAGAATTTTGTAAAGCGAGTTTAAAACTCGCTTTACTGTAACGAGAAATCTGAGGAAAATTTCGATATGTTAAAACAATGCTTTTTCCCGACAATGATGTTATGGGTGTTGTTTTTATCTTCAATGTTGTTTTTATCTTCAATAACGTGGGCAGACCCGCCGCCCTCCCGCCCTTTCAGGTTTGGCGGGACAGTGACGATAAACGGCGTTCAACTGACAAGTGAAACTGATGAGGGCTATATCTTTACTGCAACAGATATTGAAGGCAATCTGCTTGCTCAAGATACGGACGGACTCAACGACAACGGTTCTGATTTCTATTGGATAGACAGCCCGCTTTGTGAGCAAAATGAACAGCCGGGAGTTCCGACAACGAGGCAGAAATCGCTGATCCATATTCATAAAAACGGAAAAGAATTAAATATTGCCTACCATGTTGAATATAATAAAGATAGGGATGAGGGAGAGAGCTTGGAAAAAGTTTCAGGCGCAGAGATCACATTGGGAACATGCGGGAAGAACAAAAGAATTGATCTTGCGGTTATTACCGACATGGGGCTTTCCATATTGGCGTTAAAATCGCTGACAGGTCAATCAGATTCAGACTGTGATGTATCTGTCTGTGATATAAACGGCGATCAGAAAATCGGCATGGAAGACGCAATTTTTATGCTGCAAAAGCTTGCGTGTCAATGAATTAAAGGGGTTCGAGGTGAGGGGTTCGGGGTGAGAGGAAATTCTCTAACCCCTGACCTCGAACCTCTAACCCCTCACCAAAAAAAGCGATATATATTTCGATTTCAGGTGTTTTGTCGAAACTTCGCCGTATTCGCTTTCAATTTCCTGAAAAAGCGTTTCCAGCGTCCGTCCGCTCTGCCGGGTGATGTCGTAAATATCTTCGCCGCTTGCATCCGAAAGCCATTTCAGAAAAGATTCCTTTGCAGAGGTTTTTACCTTTCGAGGTTCGAGGTCAGCGGAGTTCCCCGAACTCCGAACCTCAAACCCCGAACCCCTTTCCCACAATTCCTCAAAAAAATTCTTAAATTCATCAGACTTCACCGGCAACGGTTCCTGAGTCAACGCAAGGCAATGTCTCGCCCAGAGCGTCAGCATAAAGTTTTTGTAAGTCACAAACCGCCCGGGAACCGGCACCGGCGATATTTTCATCAGAGAAAAAAGCCGGTCAGCCGCCATGATTTCGCTGAGAACCGTTTCAGTCTCCCGGATGTCGTTTAAGGATTCAAATTCTCTGTAAATCACGCCGGTTTTGTAATTGTCGAAATACAGCGGCTTTTTTATCAGAAGCCCGCCCAGCACCCCGAGCCATTCTTCTCCCCAGAAGCTTAACGGCAGATTTTCCTGTGAAAACCAGCTCTGTTTCTGCCATTTCTGCGCCCGCCATTTCAGCCTGAGCGCAAAACCGTATCCCACCCTGAAAATCCGTGAAAGCGGAATTTTCTGTATCAGCGCCGCGCTGCGGTTCACCGCTTTTTCACTGTATTTTACTGAAATATGCTCCAATCCGAGACTGACATATCCGCAGGCTTTTTTGACAACACCCCGCAATTCCTCCCGCTCCCGTATGATCTTCTGATCTGCGGAAATAATCTGATTGCACAGCGAGGCAAACTCTGACTGCAACTGCTGCAATATCTCATCTGTTTTTATCTCTTGCAGGGAACGGGTAAACAGATTGTCCTGTTTGAGCATTCCGACAGAATAGAAGGGAACCGGCGCGTAAAGATTTGTCTCATACTGCGCCTCGTGAGAAAAACGGAGTCTTTTCAGGTAACCTGGGTCTTTCAGATCGTTCACTTTCAAAGGCTGATAAATACCCACGGCCTCGTCAAAAGGCATGAAGCCTTTTTCCGCAAGACGCTGATTTCGCAGTCGGAAAGCTTCTTCTTCGGCTTCTGCGCCCTGAACGGTCATAAACTCGAACAGCACCCGCTGGTAAATCACATGGTCAAACATGGCAAGCCGATGCAGAATTTCAGACGCCACTTCGTCACGCTTTTCTTTGTCTTCAAGCTGATGATCATAAGGTTCGTCAATCAGCCTGATATAAAATACATCATCAACCGTAAAAAAGCCCTCGCCGAAATCCGAAGGATCCTGATCATGTTCCCGAACCATGACTTCAACATTCTTGAAAAGATAGAACTCCGTCATTTCAAGTTTATCTTTCAGAAGCCACCGGATCACGCGGTCCGGGTCCGCTCTCAGAAGCAGGTCAAGCCATTGGGTGACCGCATTCATGGAGATTTTATCCCGCTCCCATATCTCAACGTCAAAGATATATTCCCATTGCCTGTCCGATGCGAGCGAGAGCAGTTCGATTGAATCTTCAACGCCGATGTCGTGAATCAGGAAAAAAAAGTCTTCTTCAGGAAAAGAATGCACCATCGCTGCGGGCTGCGGGGAATCAAGAATTTCGTCCAAAGCCTTTTCCGCAGGCAGCGAAAGAATCTCTTTCCGCCTGATGTGCAGATTTCGGATTCGCTCTGCAATCTGTGTGTGTTGTATTTCTTCGTTAAGCATTGTAATTAGAGGTTCGGGGTTCGAGGTTCGGGGTCAGGGGTGCCTCTGACCTCTAACCCCTCACCTCTCACCTTCCACAATATCACCATTCCCGGTACTGCCATGAGTGTGCAGGCGAGAAAAAATCCTTCCCATCCCAAATGTTTTGCCAGAAAACCGGTGGGCGCAGAGACAATGACTCTGGGGATTCCCATCAGGCTGCTGAGAAGTGCATATTGTGTGGCAGTAAATTTTTTGTTTGTAATGCTTGCCATGAATGCCGAATATGCCGCCGGTCCCATGCCGCCGCTCAGATTTTCAAGCGCGATGACTGCGGACAAAGCCGGAACGCTGTGTCCGATTCTTGCCAAAACAAAAAAGCCGAAAATCGTCACTGCCTGAAAAAAACCGAAGACCCAGAGGCTGCGGCTGATGCCGAGTCGGAACATCCACAAGCCCCCGATCAGGCTGCCGATAACGGTTGCCCAGAAACCGAAAAGTTTGACCACCGCGCCGATTTCTGTTTTTGAAAATCCGATGTCCAAATAAAAGGGCGTGGTCATGGCCATTGCCATGGTGTCGCCGATTTTGTAGAAAAGAATAAAGGCTAATATCCACAGCGCATTATGACGGGAGAAATATTCCGTGAGCGGCGCGATCACCGCGTCTTTTATCGTCTTGGGCGGCGCATCCGCGATTTCAGGCTCACGCGCCAGCATCGTAGTGAGCATTCCGGGCGCCATACACAGCGACATGAGCAGATAGACCCTTGAAAAAGGCATGTAATCCGCCATAATCAAGCCGCCGCCGGACGCGAGCAGCATTCCGACACGGTATCCGTTGATGTAAAGCGAAGAACCCAGTCCGAGTTCCGCGTCGGAAAGGTCTTCTCTCCGATATGCGTCCACCACAATATCCTGAGACGCGCTGAAAAATGTTACCAGAAACGCGGCAAACGCCATTGTCAGCGGCGCGTTTTTCGGATTTGTCAATCCCAGCCCTGCGATGGAAAATGCCAGGGCAATCTGTGAGAGCAGCAACCATCCCCGCCTGCGTCCTCCGAAGCCGAAAACCGACGGCAGCGTGAAGCGGTCTAAAAAAGGCGCCCAGAGGAATTTCACCGTGTAGGGAATGCCGACCAGCGTCATCGCGCCGATAAAGCTGAGGTCAAGCCCCTCTTCTTTCATCCATGCCTGCAAAAGCGTCATGGTCAGCAGCAGGGGCAAGCCGCAGGAAAAACCCATTATCATGGCAACGAGCATTCGCGCGCTGAAAATTGTACGAATTGTCATTTTTTTAAGGTTCGGGGTTCGGGGTTCGGGGTCAGAGGCGTCCCCGAACCTCAGACCTCTTACCCCTTTTTCCATACATAAACAGATTTTCTTAATATCTCCCGGCCGTGCCTGCCCATCTGTTGAGAACTGTTTCCTTTGCCTTGCGGCAGAACAAGAATACTTTCTATGTGAAATCCAATAGTTTCAGCTATCTTTGAAAGTATTGTATCAACGGAAATTGCAACACCGGCGTACCTGACATTATCATTGACCATAAACATGATACCGTCTTTTTCCAATACCCGGTAGCACTCCTGAATAACACATGCCATTTCATAAAAATACCCCCTTACCATCCGGGCAATACCATTATTATTGAGTTCTTTTTTATTCTTTTTATCATCCAGATATGAAAGTATTTTCTGCAATAATATCTGATTGTCGCAAATATTTATAACACGTTGCCATTCTGCATTAAAATTTATAAGTTCTTTTGCTTTGTTCTCAACCGTGCAGCTTAACATCGCCTGTCGCAATTCCGTCAACTGCTTCTCCGTAACACCGAGTAAAGCAAGTTCCAAGGCATAAGTGCGTGTATAATCGTAGCGATTGCAGTAAGGCGGCGATGTCATTATCCCTGAATAAGTCCCGCTTTTCAGTTTCGGCAGGATATTTAAACAAGAGCCTTGTAATAATTCAATCTTGCCAGCCTCTGTATTATCCTGCATAAATGAGAATATGTCTGTTTTTCTGTCTTTGCCGAAAGATATATCATCTTTAATATCAAATAATTTATTTGATATTGCTTCATCAAAAGACAGAATTATGCCTTTATCAAACAGCTTTTTGCCGTTTGTACGACCGGCTCTGTAATCCCATCTGAGATATTGCCCGTCTTTTCTTGTATAGCTTACTGATTCAAGAACACACAGCAATGCAAACAATAATATTTCTTTTATTTCAGACTGTTCATCTTCCAACTCATATAAATATCGTTCAATTTTTTTCTTTGTTTCCTGCGGGTATGCACCTTCGGTTATGCGTACTACTCCTAAATCCTTACTTTCTCCGTCGGCATTCCACGGTTTCCGATTCAGCCATCGTTCCATGCAGGAAATAATTCGCTCTCTGTTGCTGCCTCTGACAAGAATATTTGCCTTTATAATTTTTTGACCCACAGGCAATACTTCAATACCTTCGGAATGATAACCTAAAGATGATGATGCAAATAAGGTTGTTCCCGCTCCGGCAAAAGGGTCAAGTATTTTGCCTTTCTTTAAACTATATTTATTGAACAGATATTCCACCAAATCAGCAGAAAAGGCTTCTTTGTATTTGTACCATCTGTAATGACTACGAATTTTATTCGCTTGAAAACTGACCATTTTTCTGGTTAATTTTTCATCAAGAATCATTATGTCAGAAAAGTGATCAGTTAAAATATTATCAAGTTCTGTTATCTGTTCTAAAAAGATATTGTCCTGATTCCCTCCTTTTTTTTCAGTCAAATCAATATTAATTTTCATTAAAGTCAACCTTTTACGATGTTCGTATTATCATTCAGCGCATAACTCCTTTCAAGGTTCGGGGTTCGAGGTCAGAGGCGCTCCCCGAACCTCTGACCTCTGACCTCTAACCCCTATCCATTTCCCCCGGTTTCACAACGGGACCGTATTTTTCTTTCAAGGCAGCAAGCCCGGCGCGCTGTTCATCGAGAATTTCAAACAATCTTGCCGGAAGATTCGATTCTTTCTGATACGCGGCTTTCTGCAAGTTAATTCTGGCGATAATATTGTCAATATAAAGCGAAAACTGCTTTTCATACAGCTCTTTCGGATATTCCTTGCCGATGATGCTTTTGAAGAGATTTTTAAGGTCTTCATATTTCGGAATATAGCCGATGGGCGTTTCTATGGCTTCCACTTCTTTGTTCGCCCGGCGTTCTAACCATGCTAACCATACCTTCACATCCCGCTTTTCGCCGAGCAGTTTCTTGGATGTTCCGCCTCTTGCCTCATCGGTCAGGAAGTAATTCAATCCGCATAAAATGGGGCGGTAAGCTTGGGCAATTTTTTGACTCCCGAAAAACTTAAACTGCGCGTCCATGTAATCGCCCAACGCGCCGGGAATAAAAGGCGCATTTGCCCAGGGCGCCCGTTTGACGCCTTTCGCGCCGACTTCGGTTGCCGTGGCTGCGGACACGATACACGCGCCGATGACAACGCCGTGATCCGAAGTCTTGCCCACCCAGACCGGCGGCATGGTGTCGCTGTCTCTGCCGCTGTAAGTGATGATCCGTGTTTCAACGCCTTTGGGGTCTTCGGCTCTGTCCGAGTAATTCGCCAAGGCTTTGGAAGCCAATGTGCATCGTGCATTGGGATGAGAGACGGGAACCGGTTTTCCGTTTTTGTCTGTCATGCCCTTTTCCCATTTTCCCTGAAAATTTTTGCCTTTGACCGGCGGCGCTTCGCCGTTGCCGGTCCAATGCGGCAGACCTTTTTCGTCAATCAGCACGTTTGACCATATCACTTCGGTGCCGGGATTTCGGAGAAGCTTCATCAGATGCGGATCGCCCTCCCAATTCACGTCCTGCACAATGCCGAAGATGCCGCATTCCGGGTTGACCGAGCGGATAATGCCCTGCTCGTCAATCCACAGTTGGGCAAGATCGTCGCCCACAAAATGGTCTCCGGCCATGGCTGTGGTGGTTTTTCCGCAGCCGCTGGGAGCCGCGCCCGTGACCCATGTGACGCGTCCTCCGGGTCCCTTGATGCCGGTAATGAACATGTGTTCCGCCAGTTCTTTTGATTCGCCTTCATACACGGCTTTGTCAACGGCAAAACGATGATTTCCTTTTTTCAGCAGCAGTGTATTTCCGGCATAAGTGCAGTACATGCTGTAAGTGGTACGGAAACTTCTGTCCATAAATACACGGGCATTGGGCAGGTCTTCGGGGCGGTTCAAACCTTCGCTGTGAATATTGGTGAAAAAATGTCCCAGCCGTTTGACTTCCGCATCAAAATTTTGATATGCGTTCCGATAAAGAATTTCCGCGCTGTGAGACACATACGCGGAACTGGTGATTTCCAATGCGGGATTGGAAACCGGCGCGCCGACCGGACCCCGCATGTAACAGCCCACAACCATTGTTTTTCCGCGCATGATTCCGGTCATTTTTCCCCGAATATCGGCAAGTGCGTCCGCCCGGAGCATTTTGTTTGCCAGCGAACTCACCGTTTCGCCTTCATTGGCAATATAAAACGTGCGGTCAATAATCCTGCCCTGTTCGTCTTTCAGGTCATAGTGAATGGTATGCCCCGGCATCGGGAGTTTTTCTTCTTCCCTGTTTTTCAGGGCTAAATCTCTGATATATTGTTTGTCGGCGTCGGAGCCGGTATTGATGAAAACCGTGTCAGGCTGACACATCGCAATCGCGTTTGCAATTTTAAGAATGACTTCAGGATGGGTTATTTTCTGAATGCGGGAGAAATGTTCTTTGTCCAATTTATTTTCAAGCAACTGCATGGCAGCCTGATATGTCCTGATTCCCCCGATTTCAATTACAATATCTGTTCCTTTTTCTCTTTTTAACATGATTGAAAATTCCTCTCTTATTTCTGTATTTCTCTTATTGCTCTCGTTCCCATACATTCCCAACGAGATCGTAGAGACGCACGGCCGTGCGTCTCTACTTGGCGCATACAAATTTCTCCTGAACCGGCAGATGCTGACGAAGCCAGATCAGCACTTTTTCAAATTCGTCCCGAACTTCTTTCAATGCCTTTCCTCTGTGGCTGACCTGATTTTTTTCTTCCTGAGTCAATTCTGCAAAGCTTTTTTTCAGGGGCGGATAGTAGAAAATCGGATCATAACCGAATCCGTTGGATCCGAGCGGTTTGTCGGAAATGAGACCTTCGCATCGGGCTTGATATGTCAACGCCGCGCCGGTGGGAACGGCAATGGAAATCACACATTCAAAAGCCGCTTTGCGGTTGAATTTGCCCTGCATTTCTTCCAGAATTTTGGCGCATTTTTGCTCGTCGGCGGCTGATTTTCCGGCATAGCGTGCGGAATGAACGCCGGGCGCGCCGTCAAGGGCTTCCACGCTCAAACCCGAATCATCCGCCAGCGCGGGATAGCCTAAAATTCTTGCGGTGAAACTTGCCTTTTTATAAGCATTTTCATCAAAGCTTTCGCCGTCTTCTTCCACTTCGGGGATGGGACCGAAATCATCCAGATTTCTGATTTCAACGGGAAAATCTTTTAAAAGGGCTTTTATCTCAGATGTCTTGCCTTTATTTCGAGTGGCAATCACAAGGGGAATAGCATTTTTCATAGAACATCCCTGTCTCATTAACATTTTTTTTCGTTGCGTTCTTTGCGCCTTCGCGAGAGACACAATATTTTTTTACATAACAGGGAATTTATAATTCATGATTGGGGGTTTGTAAAGATTTTTTAATTTGATTTCTCGCAAAGAACGCCAAGAACGCTAAGTTTTTTAAGAATATTATTATAAATTTAATATCTTATATTTTTCTTCTTTGCGTTTTCTTTGCGATCTTAGCGTCCTTTGCGAGAAATAATACTTATCCGCCGAAAGAAATATCGGGAATATCCATTGCCGCGCTGTTGGTTTCAAGAATGGATTCCATTTTGCCCATGGTCATCGGCAGCACGGAGTGAATGAAAAATTCAGCGCTTCTGATTTGCCCTTCATAAAATGCCGCGTTCCTGTTCTTTTCGATCTCCGAGCGTCTTTCCCAGAAGTCGTTTGCGCCGACAAGCTTTTCTAATTTCGGAGCGGCAATGACTGCCCGCCACAGCAGCATCCACGCCATGACAATATCGCCGCACACTTCCATGAAAGGATAAGCAAAAGCAAAAGCGTTCATCGCTTTGAAAGACATCGCTGTTTTGCCCATGTGAATGCCGACTTTCGACAGCTTTTCGGTCGCTTTTTCCAGACGGCTGGCAAGGTCTTCCAGCCCGTGAATCTCTTTTGCCGTTGCAATCACTTTGCGTCCTTCTTCATAGAGACCGCTCATGGCGTTTCTCATTCTCAGTTTTCTTCCCAGCAAATCCATAGCCTGAATGCCGTTGCTGCCTTCATAAATCATGGTGATACGGCAGTCCCGGAGCAGTTGCTCCTGCGGATATTCTTTGATATATCCGTAGCCGCCGAAAATCTGTATGCCTTTGCTGCAAACCTCAAATGCCCTGTCCGTCACATAGCCTTTTGCAATGGGAATCAGCACTTCCACAAAGCCCTGATATTTTGCTTTTTCTTCTTCGCTCGTGCTGATTCTGATTCTGTCTTCACAGATGCCGACGTAGTAAAGCAGACTGCGTATGCCCTCGACGTAAGCTTTCATCGTGAGCAATTCACGTCTCACGTCCGGGTGTTCGATAATCGGAACCGAAGGCGAATTGGGATCGCTGAGTTGCAGGAGAAGATTTTTTCCCTGAACTCTCTGTCGTGCGTAGTTCAGGGCATTGATGTAGGAAGAAGACGCGCAGCTCAATCCCTGCATTCCCACCAGCAGACGGGCTTCGTTCATCATCAGAAACATCTCGTTCATGCCTTTGTTTTCTCCGCCGAGAAGTAATCCTCTGCATTTTCCTTTGCTGCCGAGGGAGAGCGAACAGGTGGCGTTTCCGTGAATGCCCATCTTTTCTTCGATGCCCGTGCAGACCACATCATTGGCTTGTCCGAGGCTGCCGTCGTCATTGACCCATATTTTCGGAACAATAAACAGCGAGATGCCTTTGGTTCCCGCGGGTGCGCCTTCGATGCGTGCCAGCACGGGATGAATGATGTTTTCCACCAGATCATGTTCGCCGCTGGAGATGAAAATTTTGTTGCCGGTGATGGAATAGGTGCCGTCCTCGTTTTTGACTGCCGTTGTCGTCAGCGCGCCCACGTCAGAGCCTGCCTGCGGTTCGGTCAGCAGCATGGTGCCGCCCCATTTGCCGGTGTACATATTTTTCAGAAAAAGTTTTTTCTGCTTTTCCGTTCCGAAAGCTTCCACCAGTTTTCCCGCGCCGTGGGTCAGTCCCGGATACATCATGAAGGCGTAGTTTGCGCCGTTGAAGTAGTCGGCTGCGGCAAGCGCGACGGTTCTGGGCATCCCCTGACCGCCCCATTCGGGATCTTCAGTCATGGCGACCCATTCACCTTCCTTGAAAAGCTGATATGCCCGGTGAAAACTTTCGGGAACGCTGACTTTTCCGTTTTCAAATTTGCATCCCTGCTGATCGCCGTCTTTCTGGGTGGGAAGCAGTTCCTTAATTGCGATATTCCGGGCTTCCGTCACGATCATGTCTATCGCTTTTTTGTTAAATTCCGAAAAGATTTCACTTTTGCTCAATTCCTCTGCCTGCATCTGCTCATAGAGGACAAAATCAATATCTCTTCTGTCTGCAATTATCTGCGCCATGATTATTTCTCCTGAAATTTGTATGATATTTTGCCAACGCTCCGGAGTGCTAAAATGAAATTTTAGCATCTATATTAAACACTTGCTAAAATTCGCTCTCAACGGTTTCCGGAGTGCTAAAATGAAATTTTAGCATCTATATTAAACACATGCTAAAATTCGCTCTCAACGGCTTCCGGAGTGCTGAAATGAAATTTTAGCATCTATATTAAATACTTGCTAAAATTCGCTCTCAACGGTTTCCGGAGTGCTGAAATGAAATTTTAGCATCTATATTAAACACATGCTAAAATTCGCTCTCAACGGCTTCCGGAGTGCTGAAATGAAATTTTAGCATTTATATTAAATACTTGCTAAAATTCGCTCCGCTCATTTCAGCACTCCGGATAATTCCGTTTACAGTGATCCCCGAACCTCTGACCCCGAACCCCTCACCTATTCCCAATTCCCCTTATAAAAAGGTCTATCAACGGCTCTGTCATTGAAGCCAGATCATATTTCCTGCCGGCGCGGAGCCAGTTGTTGATTGCCGAATCCACCGCGCCGAGAATGAAACGCTTGGCTAAACTGATATACAGGTCTTTCCGCATCGTTCCTTCTTCCTGACCTTTTTCAAGAATCTCTCCCACTATATCGAGATACATTTTCGATACTTCTTTGATCTGATCCTTTATCAGATCAATGTTCTGATAAGTCAATGCCTGATAGACCACTGCCATGTCTCCGTCCCGCTGAAATTCCTCCAGATGACGCCGGACAAGGCTGCGAAGTTTGTCTGTGCTGTTACCCGACTTGTCAACTTCCTGTCTGAAAGAGGCAAATACCTGTTTTGCCCTGAAATTGAAAAACTGTACCAGAATATCGTCTTTATTCTTGAAATAAAGATAAATCGTACCGTCAGCCACGCCGGCTTCTCTGGCTATCTGCGAGACCGTTGACTGATAAAAGCCCTGTCTTGCAAACACAGTGACGGCAGCTTCAAGGATGCGCTCGTATTTGCCGTTTGTTTTTCCTTTGGTGCTGATAATAAACCTCCTTGAAACTTTTGATGTTCACTGAATGAATGCTCATTCATCTATCAGAAAAGCGTCACACCTGTCAAGTAAAAAATGTATCTCGGAAAATTTTAAATGATATTGTATTAATAATTAAGATGTTATATTTGAAATAAGAAGAATGATACGGATGGGAGTTTGTTTTTCAATTTTTTATATCAGGATGAATAAATGTTCATTCTTTTTAACCGCAAGAGACACAACGGGTGACTCCTTTGCGGTCAAACAACATCACAAAATCAAACGACTGCTTTGTCAAACTTGATTTTATGCACAAGGTGGGCAGCAAGCTGCCCACCCTACTGCCCAAGAAACGAGCGGACGCCGCTGACAAAGGCAAGCGGATGCGTGGGACATCCGGGAATGTAGAGATCAATCGGATGTTTTTGAATAAACTCACGATTTAATCCGGGCGAACCCTGAAAAACGCCGCCGCTGATAGCGCAGCTTCCGACTAAAATCACAATTTTCGGATCCGGCGTGCATTGATACGCGTCCTCCAGCGCAGGCGCCATGTTCTGCGAAATGGGTCCGGTAATGACAAGCCCGTCTGCATGTCTCGGAGACGCGACAAAATCAATCCCGAAACGCCCCATGTCAAAATTCACATTGCTGCACGCGTTCAACTCCATTTCACAGCCGTTGCATCCTGCCGCAGATACCTGCCTCAGTTTAAGAGAGCGTCCGAATAATCGCCTGATTTCTTTGCGTGATTTTATTGCATTCGCCAAATAGGTCTCCGGTTTTGCCGATTTGCCGACAATCAGATATTCCCTTGACGTGGAAGCGGTTTTATGGAAATTTCCGAAATGAACCAGATTGTTGGGACATTCTCTGACGCAATCGCCGCAGAAAACGCATTTTCCCATGTCTATCGAAAAAGGACTCAGCCGGACAGCATCAGCCGGACAAATATCGCGGCATGTTGTGCAGTCCGCGCAACGGATTTCAA
>DZCT01000083.1 GCA_022736535.1 Desulfatirhabdium butyrativorans
TTTGTTCGCCGCGGGAATCCCTTTCAGCAGCAGTTCGCCCGTGTCAATGATTTTATAAGTTCTGCCGAAATAAGTTTTGTCCGTATCGCCGGCTTTATAGCCGATGCGGAGATGTTCGTCATCATCGGGAACAATGGCGGCATCCGAAGATGTGACCGAAATCTCAACCACGCCTCCGTCCGGATCGCTGACGGTAAAGGGAATGTCCTCAACCGGCTTTTCTTCAGTTGTGATCTGATTGGCGATCTGCGTGACCGTGGGCGGATCATTGACCGCGTTCACTGTCAGCGCGAAAGATTTCACTGCCGCAGCCGGCTCCGGCGAATGTTTATCTTTTACCGTAAGCGTCAGCACGGCTTTGCCGAATTTGTTCAGCGGCGGTGTGATTGTCAGCGTGCGGTTTGCGCCGGCGCCGCCGAGAACTAAATTTCCCGCAGGCATTTCCGGCATGTCTGCTGATGTCCAGACCGGCGGGTCTATGGTCAGTTCCGATGCAGAGGTCTCATCATCCGAAACCGTGAAACTGACGGTAATCGTTGCATCTTCGTTCATGGTCTGATCCGAAAGACCGGAAATCACGGGCGGGTCGTTTGCCGTATCCACTTTGACAATAAAATTTTTCTGCGTGACCGCATTCAGCGAGTCGGTCGCGGTGACCGTAATCGTGGCAATGCCGGTTTTGTCCGCAGCCGGAACAATTTTCAGATACAGCGTCACCGCCGCGACATTCGGCGGCGTTCCGGTATTGACGATGTAACTGTTGCCGAAATAATTGTCCGCAGCGCTTCCGATATTGAGATATTCGGAAGTATTCGGAATCAGCGCCGCATTGATTGCGGAACTGAGCGCCACGGTCACCAGCCCGCCGTCCGGATCGCCGATTTCAACCTGAATGCCTTTTATCGGCGTGTCTTCAGGCGTTGTTTGAACGGCAATGTCGGAAATTGACGGCGGATCATTGACATTGACCACCGTAATGTCAAAAGCGTTCAGCGAACTTGCCGCGCCCCGGGGGTCTGTCACTGAAATGACAATGCCGGTAAAAGTTCCCACATCTTTATTCTGCGGCGTGCCGCTCAGTCTGCCGGTCTTTGTGTCAAACACTGCCCATGCGGGTTTGCCGATAACGCTGAAGGTCAGGGCTGAGGCTTCATCATCAGGATCGCTGACCGTGGGCGTAAAGCTGTATTCCGCAAGTTCATTGACTTTTGCCGCGGGCGTGCCGGAAATCGCGGGCGCGTCGTTTGTCGCCGCGACATTCACAAAAATGACTTTCTCGACAGTTGCCGGCGGCGTGCTGTTGTCATTTGCGGTCAGGGTGATTTTGGCGGGTCCGAAGCGGTCGCTGTTTGCATCTTTTGCCGGTTTGACGGTAAGAACGCGTTCTTCGCCGAAGCCGCTCACACGAAGATTGCTGTAATCCGAAGGAATCAGTGTTGCAGGCAAAGCCGTGACCGTCACGGTGATATTGCCCGCAGGTGTGTCCGCATCGCTGACCGTGAAGGAAAAATTCTGCGTGCTGTCTTCGGTCATGGAGAGATTGCCTTCAATGCCGGAAATCACGGGCGCATCATTGAGTCCTTCCACTTTGAACATAAAGCTTTTTGACGCGCTGGCAGTGCCGTCATGCACCGTCACCGTCACTTCCGTCTCTCCGGAACGGTCTTTTCCGGGCAGAACGGACAGCCCGAGCGCTGCCGTCGCGCCGGCGGCAATCTGTTTTTTTCCCGCAGCATCCACACCGGTAACAGTGATATTCGCGTCGGGAACAAGATTCTGGTCATTGGAGCGGGCTGTCACCGTAAGCGTTCCGCCTTCGGGGTCCGTTGCCGTAAAGGCGATGTCCTTTTTGGTATCTTCATTGGTCTGCTGACTCGCGATGTCGGAAATCACGGGCGGATCATTTTCATTGTTTACCGTAAACACAAACTGCGTCTGTGCCTGTCCGACTGGGGTGCCGTTGTCTTTTACCGTGACACGGATGCCGGTCGTGCCGATACGGTCTGTCGCGGGCAGCAGTTGCAGATTCACCGTCACGCTTTTTCCCGGCTCCGACCAGATGGAATAATCCGTATGGGAAGCAAAATCGCCGAGATGCACATGATCTTTGTCATAAGGAATCAAGGCCGTGTCCAAAGGCGCGACCGACACGGTGAGCATTCCGCCTTCGGGATCGCTGATGCGGATGGGAATTTTGGGGGACCAGGTGTCTTCTGCGGTCTGCTGAGGCGAAATGTCTGAAATCGCCGGCGGATCATTGACCGGATTGACCGTAAGGAAAAAACGGCTTTCTGAATATGCCTCTTTGCTGTCTTTCACGGTGAGCGTGATTTCAGCCGTTCCGACCTGATTGGCAGCCGGTTTCACCCTCAGAATGCGCGCCGCGCCGGTTCCGGTGACCGTGAGATGTGCCGCGCCCGCGGGAAACAGGGTCGGATTGTCGGAAACTGCGGAAACCGTCAGGGTATTTTCATCATCATCCGGATCATCAAGTGTAAGGTTAAAATCTTTTGTCGCATCTTCGTCTATGGACTGGGCGGCGGGTGCGCTGATGATGGTCGGTTTGGCATTGATCGTCAGCGTGAATTTGGTCTGTGTTTTCGCCGCGCCGTCGCTGACTGTGACGGTGATATCGGGGGTGCCGTGAGCGCCGGTTGCGGGAATGATGGTCAGGGTGCGTTCCGTGCCTGTTCCTGAAAACAGCAGACTTTTGCCGTCATTGGGAATCAGGTCGTTATTTGCCGATTCGGCAGAAAGCGTAAGGCTTGAAACCTTGTTGTCAACATCGCCCACTGTGAAAACAAAAGATTTTGGCGTATCCTGATTCATCAGCGGGGTCGTCTGAGGACCTGAAATTGTGGGCGGGTCATTGACTGCCGCCACTTCCAATTTGAAAGTCTTTTTGGCAGTCGCGCCGTCGGCATTTTTAGCCGTCACCGTGATATACGCGTCGCCGAATTCGTTTTTCGGGGGCGTGATCGTAAGACGCCGGCTGTCCGTGCTGATTTTCGACAGCACAATATTTGCCTCCGACATGTCGGTTGACATCCACGAATAGGATACCGTGAGATTTTCGGGACCTGCCACGTCGCTGATGATGAAATTCACATAAACCTGTTCGTCTTCTTTGGAAGTTCTGTCGGTCAGCCCTTCGATTTTCGGCGCGCCTTTGATGGAGAGCGTGAGGGTTTTGACAGCAGTATCTTTGTCGGTATCCGTCAAAGCCACAGTGATTTTGACCGTGCCGGTTTTATTCTGCGCGGGCGTGATCGTCAGGGTGCAGTTGCCCGCGTAATCGGGCGTGGAGAAAACAATATTGGCATTCGGCACAATCGCCGTGTCCGAGGATGTTGCGGACAGACTGAGCGAACTGACCGGCGTTGCGCTGTCGCTGATTTTAAAAGAAATCGGGGAAGTTGACACGTTTTCATTGGTGGTCGCTGTTTCCGGAAGATTTGAAATGACCGGGGGATCATTGACCGAGAGGATAAAGGAAGCGCTTACCGCAGGATTGTCCGGGTCTTTTGCCGAGACCGTGATCTGAGCTTTGCCGATCTGGTTTGCCGTCGGCGTGACCGTGAGTTTGCAGTCCGTGCCGGTGCAGGAGACCGGAACTGCCGGAATCAGGGCGGTATTGCCTGAAACTGCGGATACGCTGACATTGGCGGGCAGGGTGTCCGAGTCATAGACCGTGAAAGGGATCACAGCGCTCTGGTTTTTCGGGACCGACTGATCCCGCAGGTCATAGATTTTCGGGGGCAGTTTCAGATTTACGGCATTGTCGTCCACATGCCAGATAAAGGCTGCGCCTGTATTGGTGAGATTTGCCGGCGCGCCGGCAACGGTGTAATAACCTGAAACCGCTACAGACCTGCCCAGAAAATCGCCCGCAGCGCCGTCCGAAGCGGTTTTTTTGCTGATCTGTGTCCAGAGATTGCCGGTATTCCGCTTGAAAACATAGACTGCCCCGGCATTGGTCTGTTTGGCGTCATCGCCGTAAGCCCCGATGACCGCGTAATCTACGGAAACAGAGACCGCTCTGCCGAAATAATCATAAGGCGTCGGGTAATCTGCCGTGAGACGCTGCTTCAGCATCCATGCGCTGTTTTCAAGAGCGAAAATATAGGCGGCGCCCGTGTTGGTGCTGGTTCCGTAAGCGCCGACAATCGCGTAACAGCCTGTTCCCGAAACGGAAAGCGAGACCGATCTGCCGAAATAATCGCCTTCGGCGCCGTAAGTGCCGGCGGTGAGTTTGTCTTTCTGAATCCATGTGCCGCTTTCCAATTTGAAAATATAAGCCGCGCCGAAGCTTTTACGGGTCTGGCTGTCTTTTTTCAGGTGCGCGCCCGCAATGGCGTACCATTCTGTTCCCTGACCGCATAAAGAAACCGATGTTCCGAAAAAATCCCCGGTTTCGCCGTCCGAGGCAAGGAGTTTTTTCTGCTGAACCCAGCTCGATCCGATGCGCTGATAAATGTATGCGGAACCGGAATCCGTGCCTTTGTCGTCATCATAGGGCGAGCCGACAATCGCATACTGGCTGAGTTCGTCCGCGCCGGCAACCGCCGCCGCGCTCCCGAAGAAATCATTTGCCGCGCCGTCGGATGCTGTGATTTTTGAATGCTGTATCCAGCCGTAGGTTTCCCGTTTGAAAATATAGGCAGAGCCTGAATTGGCGGCTTTGTCGTCATCATAAGACGCGCCGATCACCGCGTAAGCGCCTGAGACAGAAACATCAGTTCCGAATTTGTCGGATGTCACACCGTCGTCCGCGGTGATTTTGGACTGAAGGGACCAGGTTTCGCCGATGCGTCTGAAAAGATAGGCGGCGCCTTTGCTCTGATTATCGCCCTCCGCGCCGACGATGGCATAATCATCGAAAATGGAAACCGCGCCGCCGAAATAATCAGAAGCGTTTGCGTCGCCGGTTTCTGCGGTGATTTTGCTTTCCGCGCCGAATATCGGCATCGGAAAAACAAGTAAGATCAGCAGGTACGCCGACAAACTTGCCAACAAACTGAGTTTCTTTAAGAAACTCAGTTTGTCAGTACAGATCAGAACAGATAATCTCGTCTTCATAATAATTTCCTCCTCAGTTTCTGCCTTGTTTATCACAGGATTTTTTAAAATTCAAATGAATTTGCTGAAATAGTTTACACAGAAATTCGGAATATATTACGCTGTGTTTTTTTGCCGCAGAGGACACCCTGAAAAATTACAGCCGGATAATTTTACGGTATCCTCTTATTTATAATTTGCCGTATAAAAATGCCGTATAAAAAATTGATTTTTTTGACTTGACTAAATGTATGAAAAGTGGTAGATACGGATTCATAAAAAGTCGGGAAGGCTGCTGATGAATATCTGTTCAGGCAGAATGATGTTCGGAAGCGCCTGTTGTCTAAGGCGATGTAGCTCAGTCGGTCAGAGCATGCGGCTCATATCCGCAGTGTCCGGGGTTCAAATCCCTGCATCGCCACCATTTTTGCTTTCAATTTCAAGTTTGGGGAAAGCCGCTCTGACGAAAATTCAGAGTGGCTTTTTGTGTTTTCAGAAAACATGAAAAAACAGAGGAAATGAAACTTAAATTATGATTACAGGCTTTGAGAAGATTGTGGAAGAACGGATCCGAAAAGCCCAGCTACTGGGAGAATTTGACGATCTGCCCGGGTACGGAAAGCCGCTCGCGCTTGAAGATGACAGTTGTGTGCCGGAAGACCTTCGGGTTGCTTATAAGGTATTGAAAAATGCAGATTGTCTTCCGCCTGAAATCGAATTGAAAAAAGAAATCACACGGACAGAAGACCTGCTGGAAAATATGCAGGATACGGCTCAAAAATACCGTGTCGTTAAAAAGCTGAATTTTCTGATTATGAAGCTGAACACCATCCGCAATTCATCCGTTGTGTATGAGATGCCCCAGATCTATGCTGAAAAGGTGGTTGAGCGTCTTGAACCCGAAGAAAAGGCATCCCGGAAGGGTTGACGGTTGAAGAATATTCACCCTGCCCTGACTTCAGAGGGGGAATTAAAAGACATCAGAATTCAGCAATCGTCAAAGGGAAAGCGGTTTATTTATGTCTGAAAAAAACAAAGAAGGCGGCGGTCTTTTTAAAGGCGTTTTGACAGCTTATGTCATTCTTGTGCTGAATATGCTGCTGATAGCGGGTGTGGGCTGCATTGTCCTTTTCTTTCGCGGCATCACTCAATATATGCTGTGGGTGCTGATCGGCTGTTCGCTTTTCATCATACTTTCGGGATACCTGTTTTATATGCGTATCCGGCAGGAAGGCAGAAACATGCGGGACACCCTGCATTCTCCGGTGTTCAACGGCAGGTCTGTTGAAATCAGCCTTCTGGGCGGGCTTGCCTCTGTCAAAATCGGCAGCCCCGACGGCTATCCGCCCGCTTTGGACGTGGCAGACACATTTCAGACCTTCCGTCAATTGGAAGACCCGGCAACGGTCCGCATTCGGGAACTCAAAGAACTTGCGCGCCTGTTTGAAAATGATCTGATTACACGGGAAGAATACAATCAGACCAAGCAGGAGCTTTTCGGGCATTAATAAACGTAGGGGCAAGCCCCAATGCCATTAAGTTAATCCTTCCGGAGTGCTGAAATGAGCGGAGCGAATTTTAGCAATGCTAAAATTTCATTTTAGCACTCCGGAGGCGCCCCTTAACTTAATGGCATTGGGGGCAAGCCCCCGTGCCTGCCCTGTCAGATAAAGCCTGATCTGTCTGATACCGAATCTCTGTTGACTTTATATGATACTTTTTCCCGCAGAGTTCACAGAGAATACACAGAGTTCACAGAGTTTTTAAATCCTCTGTGTTCTCTGCGGGAAACAAAATAAGAGCATACTTTTTTCCTATGAAAAAACTCACCATCGCCCTTCTTTCCGGGGGCATATCGTCAGAGCGTGACGTTTCCTTAAACAGCGGCAATCAGGTTTTCAATGCGCTGGATAAAGAAAAATACGATGTGATCCGATATGATCCCCAAACAGACATTTCCCGTCTGGTCGCAGATGCGCGCCGCATTGATGCCGCGCTGATTATCCTTCACGGCGCTTACGGCGAAGACGGGACCGTACAGGGACTTCTCGATCTGCTGGACATTCCTTATCAGGGATCAGGTGTGATCGGCAGCGCGCTTGCCATGAACAAGCTTGTTTCAAAGCAGTTGTATGAAAAAGCCGGTCTGCCGGTCCCGCCCTACATTCCTGTCAGAAGCAGTGATATTGTTGATCCGAAGACGGTTACGGCGCGGCTGGGGCTTCCCCTGATGGTCAAGCCGGTACAGGGCGGTTCGAGCATCGGCATGTCTGTTGTCAGAACCGAAGAATCTCTGAAACCCGCGCTGGAAAAAGCTTCTGCTTATGATGATACCCTGCTGATTGAAAGCTATATCAAAGGAATAGAACTCACGGGCGGCGTTATCGGCAATGAATATCTGCAAGCTTTGCCGCTGATAGAGATCATACCGGATAAGGCTTATGAGTTTTTTGATTACGAAGCGAAATATCTCCCCGGAATGACGCGTGAAATATGTCCCGCACGCATTGACGATGCGCTTGCCGCACTGGCGCAGACCTATGCCAAAACCGCGCATCAGGCTTTATGCTGCAAAGGCTGCAGCCGCACCGACATGATTCTGAAAGAGCGGGAGATTTATGTGCTTGAGACCAACACCATCCCCGGCATGACGCAGACCAGCCTTTTTCCCCAAGCCGCAAAAGCCGCAGGCATGTCTTTTTCCCAACTGTTGGACAGGCTGATCGCTTTGAGCCTCGAAGCCCGGCGAAAGCGATAACACAAGATTTCCGCACCCCGGAAAAAACAGTAAAACGGCTTTGTCTGTTTTAGCCTTAGCCTGTGCCGTTCTATAGCAAAAAACGCTCCGCCCGGGCTGAGAATAGATTTTTGCTCTCCTCCGGATTTGCCTGAAATCCGAAAAACATCAATGCCGAAAGCGGATTGGTATCAGTTTATGAAGGTGCTGTGCATATAGAGAGGAAAATCGGGTGATCATCACATTTCGGGATAAAAATTGCTTAATGCCGCAAAGAAAATTGAAGATTTATATTTTCCGCCGTCCAACAAATTTCATTCTCTTGAAGGTGTCAAATCGCCTTGTTATGCTATTTGGATCAATAATCAATGGCGTATCAGTTTTGAATGGCATAAAGATAATAATGTTTATGGCGTATTACAAATACAACTCCTGAATTATGGCTGAATTTGCAGTTGACAGTTGATCTTTGGGATGCACATCATTCTCCGAATTTTCAAACAATAAAAAGCATACAGCCTTTTATAGCAGCTTGATGATAAATCTTCAGTAAAACTGATTTTGCAAATCGTTTTATGAAACGGAAGATAATAACAACTTGAAAAAACTCATCGAAATCCGATTAAATACAGAAAGGAAAAGAAATGACTTTATCCGAAGAAAAAGCGAGAATTGATCCGGTGAAACTGGGTCCCGACAGCGACCTTGTTTTTGAATGTCACAAAGGCTTAAAATGTTTCACCAAATGCTGTAGAGGCATCAACATTATCCTGACGCCTTATGATATTATCCGGCTCAAGAACCGCCTGCAACTGTCATCGGACGAATTTCTGGCAATTTATACAGACCCCCGGCTTCTGGAAAAAACCGACCTGCCGGTGGTGACGCTCAAGCTTTTGGATGATGAGTTGCAGTCCTGCCCTTTTGTGCGGGATGACGGATGTATTATTTATAAAGACAGACCCACCACCTGTCGCTATTATCCTCTGGGAAGCGCATTTTTGAGCCACAAGGAAGGCGCGGATGACGATGAGTTCTATTTTCTGGTGCATGAACCCCACTGTCTGGGGTTTGAGGAAAAAAAGAAATGGACCGTCCGGGAATGGCGTAAAGATCAGGGCGTTGACATTAATGATGAAATCAATGCGGAATGGACGGATCTGCTGGTGAGGAAACGCTCGTTTCCGCCGAACATCAAACTCACGGATCAGAGCAAACAGATGTTTTTTCTGGCGAGTTACAACATTGACAAATTCAGGCTGTTTGTTTTTGAGAGTTCGTTTCTGAAACGCTATACGGTTGATGATGAGACGCTTGAAAAAATCAGAACAGATGAGATCGCGCTGCTGAATTTCGGCATCAAATGGCTGAAAGAGATTCTGTTTAACCAGAAAAATTTTAAATAATTCAGGGACAAGTTTTTAACTTCCCCCTTTTTTGACAGCAGACAAGCAGGGTGGGCATGAAATGCCCACCTTACAAAAAATCGCATATAAAAATAGCAGTTACAAGCCCGGCTTCTCCTGTTTTGTCTATGACAAAAATATTTTTCAGCGATTTGAAATTTTTTATTTTAATGTGTTTCAAAAATTTTTTCATAAGGATCAAGTTGTCATCAGTCAAAAATGTTCCTGGAATTCGGCAGCGGTGCAAAAGCAGTCGGCGCAGGCTGAAACGGCTGGCAAAGATTTGACAACTTTTCAAAAGTTGTCAAATCTTTCCGCAACATCTGCCTGTTATCTCAACTCGGCTGCCTTCTGGATGAGAAAAATCACTTCCGGCAAACCCAGTTGTTTATCATCATTAATATCCGTGAGACTGCTTAACCCGTCCGTATCCGTGCCTGTCAGCATCTTCAGTATCCGTATGGCATCACGCAGATAAGAATTGAGAGAAGAAGCGGCTGTGAAAGTCCGGACAGGGCTTTCCGACTCTCCCATCACATTCTTTGCCACAATCTGCCATTTATAGCTTTTACCGCTTTCCAGATGCGCTGTCAGGTCGTAAAAGGTCGAGGCAATATCAGCGGCTGCGGGTTTGTCCGGTTTATCCTGTTCCGATTCCCAGAGCCAAAGATCATAAGATGTTGCATATTCAACAGCATTCCAGTTCAGAACTGTCGAAATTTCCACGCCTGTTGCGCCGTCGGAAAGCGAAAGCACAAGCGATGCCGCATCAGGGGCGTCATTCGTGACTGTGTTGAAGACCTCGTTGGTTTTGATGGGGGCTTCGGTGTCAAAAACGATGTCCGCCAAGTTGCTGATTTTCGTTCCCGCGGCAATATCCTTTTTGGCATTGACGGTAAAGGTCACATATCCCTGCCCGCTGCCGTTGGCATCATTGGGCGGGAGAAAACCCGCAAGCGCATCTTCCGGGAGTTCGCCGGTTCCAAGGTCAAGGGTGCGGAGCGTCCACGAAGCCAGACCTGTATCCGATGCAATCTGCGCCTGAATTTGCACTGCCATATTGCCGCCGATGGGAATCTGTTCATCACAGCTTTCTTTGCCGCCCATCGTGCTGACGACCGTATCGCCGAATGACACTTCGCCCAATTTGAAGGTTGTCCAGTCAAGGCTTTGGGAAAGCTGGTCATTCACAAAGACTTCCTGAGCCGGAGCGGTTGCCGAAGATTTGTTTTCAAAATAAATCGTATAGGATAATTCCTGACCGGCTGAGATATAGTGCTGGTCGCCGACTCCGGCTGTGCCTGCTTTTTCGTTGGGGTCAATGGAAACGACAATTTGTGAAATACCTTTGCCAACAGGAACGATTGGTTGTTTTTGTACTAAATACCGTGTTCCATTATGGTTTGCTCGAACTGATCGAGTTCATCTTTAAACCCACCAATAACAAATCCAGTTGCATAACCTATGATATAGCCCCATCCATATCCAGCAATCTTTCCCACGACTGAACCAATAGTAGCACCTATAGGTTTTTTTATTAGATAAAAACCTATGGCAACGCCAGCCACTAAGAACATATTACTTCCTCTTTCAGCACTGATTTTTGCATTTTCTTCGGCGAAAGAATAAGCGTGTTCCAAATTCCAACTCCATATTCCTAAAGGATCCAAAAAATTGATTGGGTCATTCTGAACATATCTGTAAAAATTAGCATCTCCTCCGTTCAGTCCAATCGGGTCTTGCGAAACAAAGCGCCCGGCGCTGGCGGAGTAATACCTCGCCCGCATAAAAATAAGCCCGTTTCCTTCCTCCATCACACCGAATCTGCCCACATATCGGAAGGGATTTGCCACGCTTTCATCAGCTTTCAGAGAAACTCCGAAAGGCGAATAATCGTAGGAATTGACCACGGCCCCGGCTGAATCCGTCAGTTGGCGGGTGTGTCCGATGCCGTCAAATGCGTAAAACCATTGCTTTCCCGTTGCGTCGGATTTGGCGACAAGACCCGCCGCATGAATATACCGGGCAAACAATGCGCCGCTCCCGTCATACTCCGTAGCAATATCAACAAGCCCCGCCGGGTCATGCACATATCGCTTTTCATCTCCTCCGTGTTTCACGCTGATACGATTTCCCAAAGCGTCATAGACATATTCATACATCCCGCCCGAAGGCGTTTCAACACGAATCAGGCGGTTTTCCGCATCGTATCCATATTTTGTTGTCCCGGATGCGTCGCTTTTGGAAGTCATGTTTCCGTCGGCGTCGTAAAGATAAGTTGTTCCGCCGACCTGAGCATACTGATTCATGTTATTCGTGGTGTAAGCCGTGCTTACGCCGTTTTGCATTACGCTGATGCGGTTTCCGGCAGCGTCATAAGCATAAACCTCTGTTTTCCCGTCCGGATAAGTTACGCCGGTCAGTTGACCAATATCGTCATAAGTGTAGCGGGTCGTTCCTTCCGCCGTTGTCATGGAACTGCGGTTTCCGCTGTCATCGTAAGTATAATCAAAACGGGACTGAACAACCCCTCCCGGCGAATAATTTATCATGGAAAGCAGTTGTCCTGCCGCATCGTATTCATAAGCAGTCCGGGTTACGTTGCCTTTGATTTCATTCGCCAGCCGCCCGGTTTCATCGTATTCATAGCGGACAATTTCTTTTCCGGCGCCGTCGCTCAGTTTTTCAAGCCTTCCGGCGGCGTCATAAGCATAGGCAAGCACATTCCCGTCATGTCCGGTTCTTTTGATTCGCTGCCCCGCATTGTTGTATTCAAAGGTAAAACCGTATCCGCCCGGATAAGCAATATTTGTGAGAAAATTCCTCTCATCATAGCTCAGGGTAATCGCGCCGGTGAGAGAATCCGCAGCAGAAATAAGATTGCCTTTTGAATCATATCCGTAATCAACGCTTCTTCCGTCAGGATAAAGCTTTCGGCTGATTTGCCCTCTGTTATTCACCGTATAATCAATAAATTGTTTCCGCCGGTTGGTGTAGGCTCCGATATTGCCGGATGAATCATAGTCATAGCTTTCAACCGTGCTATCCGGATAAACCGCTGTTTTCAGATTGCCGGTATTGTTATATGTAAACTGAGTGACATTGGAGCGGGCATCTGTCAGCCGGGTCAGTCGGCTGTTGTCATCAAACGACATTTTAACAAGCTGATTTAACGCATTTTTGATACCGACCGGATTGCCTTTTGTGTCATAAGCAATGGCAGATGAATTGCCCTTCAAATCCGTAAACCCGGAGATTAAAGCATCGCTGTTATAAACATTTGCAATCGTTATATTGTTGGCATCCTGAATTTCCAAAACCTCGCCACCGAGTCCGAAACGAATAAGAGCGTTATGATTCAAGGCGTCTGTAACCGTAACCGTTCCGGCATCATCGTAGCTGTAAGAAAGCCGCGCCGTATCTCCCTCGGGCCATTCTGAAGCGAGACGCCCCTTTTCATCATAGGCATAGTGATAACGGGCTGAATTGGGGAAAATAATATCTGTCAGGGCATGGGCGGCAGGCGTTCCGTCCGAAGCATGATAGGCATAGCCGGTAATCAATGCGCCGGGCTGTTCGACTTCTGTAAGATATTCGCCGCTTGCGTCATAGCGGTATTTGACGATTCTGTTTCCCGGTGCTGTCAACTGGGAAATCCGACCGGAACTGTTGTAAGTCAGCGTGATTTTATCCCCGTTTGAATGGACAATTTCAGTAAGAATCTCGGCGGAATAGGAAAATGTCAGAGCATTGCCGTTGGTATCCTGAATGGAGGACAGTTCGCCGGAGTCTTTGAAACGCCAAGTGACGCCGTCTTTTTCCCGCAGGACATATTCGGTTCCCGCAACAGTGAGGCTGGCGAAATCCCCTGCCAATCCCTGATAGCCGCCTTTTTCCGTAACCTGAAACAGCCGTGCGGAATTTCCGGGACCTTTGACGGTAACATTCCCGTCCGCCGCCTTTTCCAGCGCATATTCGTAAATATGATACCAGCCCCGTCCGAGCGTGCCGATCCGAAAACGGTCAGGTATGGAGGGAAATGCCGAGCGTCCGAAAACAAGGGGCAGACCCGGCGCGGGCGTATAAGCATCGCCTGCGGAAGCAAGGGAGGAGCGGGTCGTCAGTGCTGCCGAGGCTTTGGAAAATTCAAAAGCCAAAAGCGAGCGGACATCGTAAAGTGAAGTATCACTAATTTTTTCAACAGAGAGTTCATCGCCGGACAGCACGGTTTTTTCAGACCGGCGATAGGCGCCGAGATAAGCGGCATCCTCGTTCAATGCCTGAAGATAGGTCGCCCATGTCTCTCCCATCTGCGCTTTGAAATTGGAAAATACAGCATTCCAAGCGGCTTCGTCCATATCATCCTGCCGCATATCCGCTTCAATGGAAGTCCAGTCTATGGCGGTTGAATCTGCCTTCATTTTTTCCACGTTAAACTCAATTGCGGAAATGCCAGACCCGGTCGGCACTTGGACATAAAAAGGGATTTGTCCTTTTGCGCCGGGCGTCAGCGTGCCTGCGGGTCCGTCCATGTTGATGCCGAGAACCTGAATCGGGCCTTTTTTGAACGACTCGTCTTTTGAAAGCCGCATGGGCGCATCGGCGTTATTTGACACGACAAAAAGCGGGGCAGGCAAATCTGTTCCGCCGTCATTTTCATATTAGACCTCTTTCAAAAGTCTTTTTTTCCTTTTAATTTCAATTCAAAATTGT